>DASPGK010000416.1:0-3041 GCA_035620655.1 Candidatus Krumholzibacteriia bacterium | reverse complement strand
ACCGCTTCGGCAATCGCGTCTTCAAGTGTTGGAAGGAAGAGGGGCACGGCGGCATGAACCTCATGTCCGCCATCGTCAACAGCTGCGACATCTACTTCTATCGCGTCGGCGAGATGATGGACGTCGACGTGCTGGCGGACGCGGCGACGGCGTTCGGCTTCGACGCGAAGACCGGCATCGATCTGCCGATCGAGGTCTCGGGCAACGTGCCGAGCCGCCGCTACTACGACAAGCGACTGGGGAAGGGGCGCTGGACGCAGGGGCTCATGCTCAACAACGTGATCGGTCAAGGCGAGTACCTCGCGACCGTGTTGCACGTCGCGCGCATGTCGGCCGCGGTCGCGAACGGGGGGTGGCTGGTGACTCCCCACTTCGTTTTGCCGGCCGAGGGGGCGGTGCCGCCCGCGCGCACGCGCATCCCGGGGCTGGAGGGATCGACGCTTACGTTTCTGCAGCGCTCGATGCTGGCTGTGGTGGAAAGATCCGACGGCACCGCGCACTGGACGCGTATCCCGTGGCTCGAAGTGGCGGGGAAGACGGGGACGGCGCAGAACCCGCACGGCGACCACCATTCGTGGTACACGGCCTACGCGCCCGCCGGGAAGCCGGAGATCGCGCTCGCCATCCTGGTCGAGAACGCGGGGCATGGCGGCGACGTGTCGGCGCCCATCGCGCGCGCCTTCATGGCCGAGTACTTCCGGCCCGGGCGCCGCACCGAGGGCGCGGTGTCGAGCGCGGAGCAACGCGACGCCCCCGTGCCCGCGTCGACGGGGGGGACGCCGTGAGGGTCGGGCGGGATTTCGACTGGGTGATCGTGCTGTGCTCCGGTCTGCTGTCGGTGATCGGCCTCGCCGTCGTGTACTCGGTGTCGCGGTCGGTGGGCGAAGTCTCCGCGGTCGCCATGCACGGCACGCACTTCGCGCGCCAACTGGTGTGGCTCGGCTTCGGCCTGCTCACGATGTCGCTCGCGTTCGTGATACCGTTCCGCATGTTCGAATCGCTCGCGTTCGCCTCGTACGTCGCCTGCCTGATCATGCTGGTCGTCGTCCTCATGCTGCCGGCGCGCGGAGAGACGCAGCGCTGGTTCATCGTGGGCCCGCTTGCCATCCAGCCCAGCGAGTTCACCAAGGTGGCCGTGATCCTGGTATGGGCGCGGGTGCTCTCGACCCATCGCGCCGATCCCAATCGGCTGCGCACCCTCGTCCCCGTCCTCGTGCTGTTCCTCGTCCCGTTTGCGCTCGTGCTGCGACAACCCGACCTGGGAACGGCGATGGTGTTCGCGGGCATTCTGCTCCCGGTCCTGTTTTGGCGCGGCTTCCGCGGGTTGCACATTCTGTTCCTCCTGTCTCCGCTGGTGAGCAGCGTCTTGATCATCTACGGTGAAAACGTCACCCATAATCCGTGGCCGTTCGGGATCTTCATCGTCCTGATCTTGGTGGTTGCGTACCTGCGGCGCGCGTATCTGGTTGAAAGCATTTCGCTGGTGGTCGCCAACGTGGGAATCGGACTCTTCCTTCCCGCGCTCTGGAATCATCTCAAGCCCTACCAGCAGCGCCGCGTCACCAATTTTCTGGACCCCGATTCCGACAAGTTGGGCGCGGGTTGGCAGGTCATTCAATCGAAGATCGCGATCGGATCGGGCGGCTTCGACGGGAAGGGTTACCTGGAGGGGACGCAGAAGGCGCTCGAGTATCTCCCTGCCAAGCACACCGATTTCATCTTCTCGGTGCTGGGCGAGGAGCTGGGCTTCGTGGGCGCGATCGGCGTCTTGGTCCTGTTCTCCATTCTCATTACGCGGGCGCTCTTGATCGCTCAGAAGACGAAGAGCGAGTTCGCGTCGACGTTGTGCGTCGGCATCGCGGCCTATTTCGCGTTTCAAGTCTTCGTCAACATCGGGATGACGGCCGGGATCGCGCCCGTGGCCGGCATCCCGCTGCCCTTCGTGAGCTACGGGGGCAGTTCGATGCTGGTGAGCTGCTTCCTGGTGGGCCTCTTGCTCAACTGCGCGGTGCGCTGGTCGGAATACTAGCGCGGACGCGTGACACGGCGTCGCGAACGCGCTATATTGCCGGGGCCCGGCTGGAGAGAAACCCATGCATCCCGTCTTACTCGAACTTGGTCGCCTGCAAATTCGCTCGTATGGCTTCATGCTGGCGGTGAGCTTCCTGCTCGGCATCTGGCTCGCCGGGCGCCGCGCGAAGCGCCACGGCATCGACCCCCAAAAGATCCTCGACTTGAGTGTCGTCATCATCCTGGCGGCCGTCGTGGGTTCGCGCCTCCTGTACGTCGCGTTTCATATCGACCAGTACCGCAATCCGCTCGACATCTTCGCTCTGTGGCAGGGTGGGGCGACCTTCTACGGCGGCTTTCTGCTCGCGGTCGGCGCATCGTATTGGTGGGTGCAGCGAAACGGGCTGCCGTTCTTGACCGTCGCCGACATCGTCGCGCCGTCGATCGCTCTGGGGCTCGTGTTCACGCGCGTCGGGTGCCTGCTGAGCGGGTGCTGCTACGGCCAGCCCACCGAGGGACCGCTGGGCCTCGTGTTCCCGCCCGACAGCCCGGCCGGCAGCGCGGCCGCCGCGTTGGCGCAGCAGATGGGACGCGATCACGTCGCACTCCACCCGACGCAGGCCTACTCGTCGCTCAAGGGCCTCGTGATTTTTTCGACGTTGATGCTGCTGCAGCCCAAGCTGACCAAGCCCGGGTCGACGTTCGGGCTCTTGTTGGTGCTGTACGGCATAGGACGCTTCACGATCGATTTCTTCCGCTTCTACGAGGCCAATGCACGTGTCTTCCTCGGACTCTCCTTCAACCAGGCGATCAGCATCGCGTTGATCGCGCTCGGATTGGTCTTGCTGCTGCGACGAGCCGCGCCGGAGAAACCCGCGGACGGATGACGCGCGCCGGGAGGCGTTGGTGATGGGTGGGGTGCGGATGGTGGTCCAAGCGCTCGTCGATTTCCTCGTCGATGAACGGTGTCACGCCTGCCTCCGGCGCGGCGACTCGGGTGCGCATCTGCCGCGCCCCGACGCGGCGGCATC
>DASPGK010000415.1:0-6256 GCA_035620655.1 Candidatus Krumholzibacteriia bacterium | reverse complement strand
AAACGCCGCGCGACCGTCCTCGTCGGCCCACGAGTCGAACATGGACCGCGTCATGATCTCACCGGTGACGACGAACTCGCTTCGCTTCCACTTCAACATCGGCACGTTCGACCTCCGTAAGACTACTGCACCAAGACCATGCGTGCGACGCGCTTGCCCAGCGGCGTCGACACGCGGAACATGTAGACGCCCGACGCAACGCGCTCGCCGTTCGCGTTGCGGCCGTCCCAGCGCAGCGCGTGCTCGCCCGCGCTCAAGGTCGCTCCGTCCGCGAGCGTGCGCACCTTCGCACCCGTCACCGACCACACTTCGGCGCTCACCGGAAGCGCGCTCGGGAGCGTGAAGCGAACGCTGGTCGACGGGTTGAATGGATTGGGCACCACGCCCACGATGTCGAAGCCGTCCAGCGCGGGTGAATCGACGTCCGTCGCCGTCACGTCGAGCACGACGCGGAAGGTGAAGGGCGAGTTGCTCGCGTTGCTCGTCACGCTGACCAGACAGCTGTCGGTCGTCGCACCCGTGGGCGTCACGCACACCAGGATGGGCGTGCTCCCGCCCGGCGCGATGGTGTTGGCCGTGGGTGTGGTATCGATACTGAAGGGCGCGCTGCCGCAACCGGTCACACTACTGATCACGAGGTCATCACAGCCGTTGTTGACGACGTAGACCGTGTCGCACGAAGTCGTGGCCAGGGGCGGATCGGAGAAAAGGGTGCGCACCGGACTCGCGCCGCCCGTCACCGCGAGCGAACGGTACTTCACGTAGAATACCCAGTCCCCGGTCACACCCAGCGCGCACGCGTTGAACCAGCCGTTGGAGTAGACGGCGTTCTTGCCCGCCTGGCAGCCGTTGCCGTCGTGCACCACACTGGCCGCGAAGATGTCGCCCGCATTGTTATTGAGGAACTCGAGCGCCACCATGAACGGCCCCGAAGCGATGGTGATGTCGAACGCGTCCAGGTTGAACTCGTTGAAGAATCCGTCGTTGAGCACCGGCCCCACCAGCGAGAAGATGGGCGCACCGGGGTTGGGCAGCCCCCCCGCGTAGACGTGGAGCGCTTCCTCGATAGACTGCCCGGTTCCGCCGATAGCCGAACCCCACGCGATACCGACCTTCACGATCTCGATGGGATACTGGTTCGCGGGCAGCGTGAACACCACTCCCGCCTGTTCGTTGGGGGCGAAGCACGGGCACGCGACCTGGTTCGTGCCGGTGTAGTTCTGGAACTGCTGCTCGGCGCACTGGGCGCCGGCGTCGCGCGCGGCCAGGGCCAAGACGGCGGCCACGACGGCCGCGGACGCGCGCCGCCGCGCCGCTCCCTTCCAAGAAACGACGCACCGCGGGTCGACGGTATGCAGGATGGCATTCGAGTGTGTTTCGCGCACGAGCATGCACCTCATTCGGGCACATTGGGCCCTCTAGAGAACTCCCCGAGGAGCGGCCGCAAGCGACATGCCAGCGCGATCCGGCAAAAAAGTCGGGGTCCCCTTGCAGGGACCCCGACCGGGATCAGTATTGGTGGCGTTGGGTTTCCCCCGAATGCGGGGTGACCTTAGAAAGCCACGAACGTGGAGTCATCCCTTTACGGGGACGCCACCTCCACTAAGCCGCGACTATCTGTACTCACTGGATCACCTCCTTCAGGGCGTGCCCAATGATCGGCGAGACCCACCTCGCCCGGCCCCTCGAACCGCCCGGGTCCGCCGAGACCGTCGCGACCTTCGTCGCGATGCCATCGGCGGAAAAGCTATGCAAGGCGCGCCCGGTCGTAAAGAAGAATTTTGCGCGACGGGGCGGCATGATTCTCCCCCTTGTCGCCCGTGGGATGCTTCCTCCATAATAGCGACCAGGCGACGATCCACGCCCAACCCCTTCGGTCCTCCCCCAGCGAGGGCCTTCGTGGGGCAAAGGGGGGCACACTCCCGGATTCACGCATCGTCGACGCTTTCGTTGCCGAGCGACGCTCGCTGCTGGGGGGCGGGTTGCGCACGGCTATCGAAAGGATGATCGACATGCCGAAGCAAAAAGACCTCAAGCGCCTCGTGCGCTCCCGCATGAAGAAAACGGGCGAGTCGTACACCACCGCCCGCACGCACGTCACCCGCAAGTCAGCTCCTGCAAAGAAACCGACCGACTACGCCGCGCTCGCGGGCATGAGCGATAGCGCGATCCAAGCCAAAACCGGCAAGACCTGGGCGCAATGGGTGCGCGCGCTCGACGCCATCGACGCGACGAAACTCCCCCACCGCGAGATCGCCGAGCACGTCCACACCGTGTTCGGGGTTCCCGGCTGGTGGACTCAAGCGGTGACGGTCGGCTACGAGCGCATCAAGGGGTTGCGCGAAATCGGACAGCGGCGCAGCGGCGCGTATGAAACGTCGAAGAGCAAGACGCTGCCCGTCCCGGCGAAGGTCGCGTTCGAGGCGTTTGCGAATGCGCGCACGCGCAAGAAGTGGCTCGCGGACATCGCCCTCACGGTGCGCAAGGCGACGCCGTCCAAGTCGGTGCGCATCACGTGGCCCGACGGAACCGACGTCCAGGTTTGGATCACCGCCAAGGGCGAGAAATGCTCGGTCGCGGTGCAACACACCAAGCTCGCGTCGAAGGAGGACGTGAACGCGCGCAAGGCGTTCTGGGCGGAAAGGCTCGCGGGGCTTGCCGATCTCTTGAGCGACTAACGTCGCGCGTGGTGGTCGAGCGACAACGTCACTACGTCGCGCAACAGTTCGGCCGCCAGCGCGTTGGCGGCAATATTAGGGTGCGCGTCGTGGTCGAAGTAGAGCGGCTCCTTCTGCGCGGCCGCGTGGAACGCGTCGATCGGGTAGTGGTACTCGATGCCGCGTGCGGCGCAGAACGAAGACAGCCGCCGATACGGCCGGGCGAAGTCCATGTTGGCGGGGTCGACGCCGGTGCGCTTCATCATCTCCTCCCGCCACGGCTCGTCGACTTCGACCTGCGAAGGGAACGCGAACACCACCAGCTCGGCGGAGTCCTCGCGACAGTCCGCCGCCAGGCGGTCGATCACGCGCTCGGTCACGCACCACGCCTCGTCGATCGCTTCCCCGCCGCGCGCGTCGTACACCGACCAGTGCGAAAGGTGGCGGTGCGCCTCGTAGCCGTGGGTGACGAAGCGCGGGTCCTCGACCGCGTGGTGCTGGTACTCGCGCATGTCGAAGCGTCGCTTGATGAACAGCAAGAGCCGGCTCTTGCGCAAGGTGCGCTTGGCGCGCTGGGAGAAGCTCAGCTTCGCCGGCGGCGTGGGGGGTTCCAGGAGTAACCGATCGCCATCGCACAAGAAGCGGGGCTTGGTGCCGACTTCGATCAGCGGCCCGCGCAGACCGTTATTGACCACGTCGTTCTGTCCCAGGAACGTCAGCACGACGACGTCGGGCTGCAAACGGCGCAGCGAGGACTCGTAGAACAGCATCTCCTGGTCGGTGCCCCACCCGGGCACACCCGCGTTGATCACTTCCACGTCGTCGGGAAGCGCGCGACCGAGCACATCGGAAAAGCGCTCGCCCGCGTTCACCCCCACGCCGAACACGAACGAATCTCCGAGGATCAGGACGCGACGCGCGGTGCGCCGCTTGTCAATCTCGAGATCGCGGTCGCGGAGTCCGAGCGAGTTGATGTCGATCCGGTAGCGCAGTCCGCGCTGGGAGTCGACGCTCACGAGGGACGCGTTGGGTTCGAGGCTCCAACCGAGCACGGGATCGTAGTGGATGACGCTCCCGAGGAACTCGGGATGGTAAACGACACGAAGGGTGATCTCGGCCGCGACGATGAGGACGACCAGCGTGACGACGAGCAGGATCGCGTTGGCGCGACCGGTCGACGAGTTAGAACTTGAATTCGAGGGCATAGCGTTGCACCGCTCGCATCGAGCGCAGCCCCGCCCCTAGCGCCAGTGGGCGCCATTGTAGCACAGGGACGCCACAACCGAAAGCTTCGACGCCTCGCTGCGACCTCCGTGTTGACACCACACCGGAGCGGGACTAACCTCCCAAGTCCAACCGAGGGGAGGTGAATCATGAAAAAGTTGACCGCGATTCTGGCGTTGGTCGGAGTGTTCGGCGTCGGCGCGCTCGTCGGGTTGCGAGCCACGACGGCGCAGGCGGGCCCGTGCTACTACCGCTGCATTTGTAGCGTCGCGTACAAGTGTTGCACCACGGAGACGGGTACGACCTGCAAGGCGGTGCCGAACGCGCCGATCAATTGCCCGCAAGTCGCCTGCTAGGCGCGTCGTCGACGCGGCGGCGGGTCGGTTGGCTTGTCCGCCCTCGCGTCGAGCGCCGGGGGAGTAAAAAATGCTGCGTCATCCACGTCGTCCGCTTCGATGGATCCTGTTCGCCGCGCTGGCACTCGCGGTCGGATACGCCGGCGTGCGCTTCGGCCGCGCTCTGCGCGACCGTTCCGCTCCCCCGGTCGCCGACGCGCCCCCGTTCCCCTTCCGGCCCGGCGATCCGTTCCCCGACGTCGCGCTCTCGGACTCAGTGGATGCGATCGTGCGCAGCGATTCGCTCCTCGCGGGCCGGGGCGCCGTCGTCCTGTTCCTCGACCCCAACTGCGAGGGCTGCACCGACATGTCGATTCGATGGGAGCACGCGCTCGCCGAGGGCACCATCGACCCCACGCGCGTGTTCGGCGTGAGTCGCGCGGGCACCGGCGTCAACCGGAGCTATCGCGCCGCCCATCGCTTGAGCTTTCCCATCTACCGGGACGTCGAGGACGCGTTCCTCGCCCGCTACCGCGTCACGAGCTATCCGCTCGAAGTCGTGGTGGGCCGATCGGGGACGATCCGCTCGTTGAGCGACGACTCCGTGTCGCCGGTCGACGTCGAATCCGTGCGCGCGTCCATGTCGGAGTAGTTGACTAGGCCGCGGCGCGCTTTCTGAAGAAAAGCGCGTAGCACGCGCTCGCGGCCGCAATCCACAAGACACCGATCCACGCCGCCGCCGCTCCCAGCCGAAACGCGCCGTAGATGATCAGGCACTCGAACATGAGGAACAGAATCGGCACGATGGGATAGAGCGGCGTGCGGACGGGCCGGTCGGCGTCGGGGCGCTTCTTGCGCAGAACTATAAGCGCCAGACCGGTGAGCCCGAAGAAAACCGCGTCGATCAGAACCAATCCGGTGAGCAGTTTGTCGATGCCGCCCTTGCCCGCCGCGAGGATCAGCGAGGCGCTGATCGCGGCGACGAACGCGATCGCGATGGCCGGGGTCGCGAAGCGCGGGTGCGTGCGTCCGAACACGGAGAAGAAGCGGCCGTCGCGCGCCATGCCGTAGAGCAGGCGCGGCCCGGAGAGAATCTGCACGTTGAGCACGCCGAACGCGGACAGTGCCACCGCGAGCGCGATCAGCCGCGAGCCCGCGCCCGGCCACACCACCGAGACCGCGTCCGCCGCCAGCGCGTCGCTTCCCGCCACACCGTCGAAGCCGAGCAGCTTCAGATACGCCCAGTTGACGACGGTGTAGACCACCACCACGACCGCCACACCACCCACGATGGCGAGCGGCACGTTGCGCCGCGGATTCTTCACTTCGCCGCCGACCCACAGCGCGTACTGCCAGCCGCCGTACGCGAACAGTGTGGGCACCAATCCGGCGAAGAGACGCAATCCCGCGGGTCCGCGGGCCGCTTCGCCGGCCGCCTCGCGCGCAACCGGCGGCGAAGCCGGCGCCAGGAACACCGCCAGCGCCGCGATCAAGAGCAGAGTTACGATCTTCGCCATCACGGTGGTGTTCTGGATCGCGGCACCCCAGCGCACGCCGACCATGTTCGCGCCCGCGGCCGCGGCGAGCACCACGACCGCGGTAAGTGTCACGCGCGACGGACTCGCAAGAGTGCCCACGATGGCGGCGATGTTCTCCGCGCACACAATCGAGATGATCGCGGTTCCGGCCGCCACGATGGCGGTGGCGTTGCACACCACGAAGCAGAAGCCGACCCAGGGCGCGAACGCGTCGCGCAGGATCTCGTACTGGCCCGCGGTGTCGGGGTACATCCCGCCCAGCTCGGCGAAGGTGAGCGCCCCCAGCATCGCGACCAGCCCGCCCGCGACCCACGTCCACATGGCGAGAGACGCGTCGCCCGTCATGCGCGCGACCAAGGTGGGCGTGAAGAAGATGCCGGCGCCGACGATGGCCCCGATCACCACCGCGGTCGCGCTCGCGGAACCGAGAACGCGTCGCAGGCCGGTATCGGTGACGGCCATCGTGCGCGCTACTTGAGGAGGACCAGTTTGTGGGTGCGCT
>DASPGK010000414.1:0-4055 GCA_035620655.1 Candidatus Krumholzibacteriia bacterium | reverse complement strand
CTCAACACGAGCAGCGAGAACTCGCCGGTTTGCGAGAGCGCGAGACCGGTCAGGAGAGCAACCCGATACGGCAGCCCCACCGCGAGGATAACGCCGGTGCTGACGGCGGCCTTCAGCACCATTACGACCAGCGTGGTGGCCAGCACGGCCGGGAGGTGGTCGGCCACGTATCCGGCGTCGAGCAACATCCCCATCGAAACGAAGAAGAAACTCGAGAACACGTCTCGAAACGGCAGTACGTTCTCGAGCGCGCGATGGCTGTGCTCGGAGTCCGAGAGGATCAGCCCGGCCAGGAACGCGCCCAGCGCGAGCGACAGCCCCGCGAGCGAGGTCAGCCAGGCGACGAAGAAGCACACCACGCCGATCGAGAGCAGAAACAACTCGTTGCTCTGCGTGCGCGCGATGCGGGTCAGCACGCGCGGCGCCAAGCGCGGGGCGGCCAGACCGATGACGAGCCAGATGATGGCCACTTTCAGGACGAGGATGCCGACTTCGCGCCACGGATTCTCCCCGCCAATCCCGGCAATGAACGGAATCACGAGCATCATGGGCACGAACGCGATGTCCTGGAAGATGAGGATCGCCATCGTTCCCTTGCCGTGCGGGCTCGACAACTCCGCGCGCTCCTGCAGCAGTCGAAGAATGATGGCGGTGCTGGAGAGCGACGCCAGGAGTCCGAAGAGGATCGCGCGCGGCACCTCGACGCCCGCGGCGACCGCCCATGCGAACACCACCAGCGCGGTCAGCACGACCTGGAGCGGCCCCGCGACGAAGAAGAGGCGCTTGACGTGCCCGATCGAAGCGACTGAGAACTCGAGTCCGATCGTGAACAAGAGAAAGATGACGCCGATCTCCGCCAGTCTTTCGACGGCGTCGATCTCGGTGGTGAGACCAAGCCCGTGCGGGCCGGCGATGACGCCGGTCAGAATGAAACCGACCACGGTGGGGATCTTCAGGCGATGGCACGCCAGCGCCACCGCGACCGCCAGGCCGAAGATGACGAAGATATCCTTGAGGAGCAGCATCTGCACGGGCGCATTCTAGCGCCATTGCGTCCGATCGCTCCACGATTTATTCTCCGTGCATGCGCGTCCTGTTCGTATGCGTCGAGAACTCGTGCCGGAGCCAGATCGCGGAGGCCTTCGCACGCATGCACGGCGCGGGCGTGGACGCCCACAGCGCGGGCTCGAAGCCCTCGGGGAAGGTGAACGAGAAGGCGATCGCGTCGATGCGAGAAATCGGCTACGACCTCTCCACGCACCGCTCGAAGGGACTCGACGAGATTCCTCCGGGACCCTTCGACGTGGTGGTCACGATGGGCTGCGGCGACGCGTGCCCGTGGGTGCCCGCGACGCGACGCGAGGACTGGGCCATCCCCGACCCCAAGGAAATGGATCCGGACGGCTTCAGAGAGGTTCGCTTCGAGATCGGAAGGCGCGTCGACGCGCTGCTCAGTAGTCGGTGAGCGCCTTGGGCTTGATGGCGACCCGCAGCGCGTTCACCACCGCAAACACGTCGATCGCTTCCTGCGTGACCGCCCCCGCGACGGGCGGCAAATAGCCCGCGGCCGCGACCAGCATCCCCACCACGCTCAGCACCATCCCACCCACCGCGCTCTGCAGCGCGATGGTTCGCATGCGACGGCCGATGTGCATGAGTTCGTCCACGCGCTGGAGCGAGCTGTCGAGAATCACCGCCCCCGCGGCCTCGGTGGTGATGTCGCTTCCCTGCCCGAACGCGATGCCGACCGTCGCCGCGGTCAGCGCGGGGGCGTCGTTGATGCCGTCGCCGAGGAAGACGGTGTTGGCCTTCGTGGTCTCCTCGCGTACCAGCGCGAGCTTTTGCTCGGGACTCTGGCTCGCGTGCACTTCTTTGATCCCGACCTTGTCCGCGAGGTAGCGAACCTCCGACTCGCGGTCGCCGGAGATCAGCATCACGCGCTCGAAACCGTGCTTGCGCGAAAGGTGCGAGATGAACGGCACGCCGTCTGCGCGCGGCTCATCGCGGAAGTGGAAGGTCGCGGCGTAACGATCGTCGAGCAAAACGACGCACTCCATGCCGCCCGCGAGGGGCGGGAGTCGATCGGCTTCGTCGGGGTGGCGCGCGACGAATCCCTTGCGGCTGGTGACCTGGATGCGCCTTTCGTCGACCACGCCACGCAGTCCCTCGCCGGGCCGCTCGCTCACTTCCTGCGCGTCGCGCAGCGCGAGGCCTTCCTTCTTGGCGCCCTCGACGATCGCGCCCGCGAGCGGGTGGCGCGAATAACGCTCGAGGCTCGCGACCAACGCGAGCACGTCCGCGCGCACGAACCCGTCGGCGGCGACTACCTCGGTCAGTTTGGGCTCGCCGTAGGTGAGTGTTCCGGTCTTGTCGAACATGGCGACGCGGCAGGTGCCGATCTTCTCCAGGATGGCGGGATCCTTGATGATGATGCCGCGGCGCGCGGCCAACGAAATGGAGCCGATGATCGCGACCGGAATCGCGATCAAGAGCGGACACGGCGTGGCAACCACGAGCACGCTCAGGAAGCGAATCGGGTCGCCGGTCGCCGCCCACGCGACCAGCGCGATACCGACCGCGACCGGCGTGTAGACCGCGCCCAGCTGGTCGCCCAAGCGGCGCAACTTGGGGCGCCGCTGTTCCGATTCGCGCATGACCTGCATGATCTTCGCGTAGCGCGAATCCACCGCGCGCTTGTCGGCGCGAATGGTGAGCGCCGACTCGCCGTTGATCGCGCCCGAGAGGACGCCCGACCCGGGCACCTTCGACATCACGTAGGGCTCGCCGGTCAGGTACGACTCGTCCATGGAGCCGTGGCCGTCGATCACGGTGCCGTCGACCGGGCAGATCTCGTGCGGGAAGATGACCAGCGTGTCCCCCACCGCGACGTCGTCGAGCGCCGTGTCGCGCATGTCGCCGTCGTGCTTGACGTGCGCCACCGACGGCACGCGCCGCGCGAGCGCGTTCAAAACCGACGACGCGTTGCGCACCGCGTAGCTCTCGAGCGCCTCGCCGCCCGAGAGCATGAGCACGACGAAGGTACCCGCGAGGTATTCGCCCAAGATCACCGACGTGACGATCGAGATGCCCGCGAGCAGGTCCGAGCTGAACTGGCGGCGCAGGAGGTTGCGCGCGAGACCCGCGACCAGCGGCAGGCCACCCAAGAAGAGCGCGACGACCAGCGGAATCTCGTACTGCGGAAGACCGCGGACCTCACCGGTCACGCGCAATGCGTAGCGCATGACGAGGTGTACGGCGATCGCGACGATCGCGAGCAGCGCGATCAGGCTCTCGGTGGAAAAACGCGAGGGAGCGGTACGGGCGGCCTTTCCGGCGTCCGTCATTCGCTACTCCTGGAGCTCGGCTGGAATCGGATTGTCCGCGTTGGGCAGATCATTGGTGATGGCCGCGATCCACCAGCGCCCGTCCTTCTGGATCAACTCGATGCTGTCGACGCCGCGCGTGGGCGGTCGCTCCGAGTCGGTGATGGCGGCTTCGTACAAGACGAACACGTTGGCAATGTCGCGGAACACGCGCGGCTTGAGCACGAGGATCTTCTCGGAGAAGCCGCGCTCCTTGACGCGCGCCTTCTCGTTGAAGGCCTTGAAGTCGTTGATCCAGCCCTCCACGTCGAAGACTTGGGAGGCGTCCTTGGAGACGCGCAGCACGATGACGGCTTCGGGCAGGAACAGCGCGCGCGCCGCCTCCCAGTCGGTTTCCTGCCCCTTTTCGACCGTGACGAGGCGATACAGCTCGCGCACCACGCCCTCGGCGCTCGTGAACGGCGGGGGCGGCGGCGAATCGGCGCGGGCCGCGAGTGGTGCCGCGACCAGCATGAGCGCGAGCGCGAACTTGGCGGCTATGCGGCGGACCGTATTCACGTTGCGAAGGGTAGTCGGCATGGCCAGAGTCCTTTCGAGTTGGGCGCCGGAGAACTTCGATTCGCTGAACTTCTTCCGGCACAGCCAGTACACTTCGCGCTCGTGGACATGAAAGCTGTCCACGTCGTTCGCGAACGCCAAGAGCTTCTTCGTCGCCGCGACCGCGGGCGCCTC
>DASPGK010000413.1:0-26289 GCA_035620655.1 Candidatus Krumholzibacteriia bacterium | reverse complement strand
CCAAAATGCCGCCCGCCGCACCCATCACTTCGCTCAAGCCCATCAAGTAGGAGCCGTCGACCGTGTCGCCGGGCGCGATCGCGACCGACGAATCGCCCTGCACGATGGCCACGAATCGCTCGCCCATGATGCCGATGCTCTTCAACGCGATCTGCGAGTCGAGCGGAATGACGACCCCCTCGCGCACCGCCATCTGGACCACCACGCCGCGCGGGAGCAGATCGACCCGGTCGACGCGTCCGCGCTCGACGCCGTTGACCTGAATCGGGTCGCCGCTCACCAGACCGCCCACTTCGTCGAAACGCACATAAAAGGGATAGCGCTTCTCCGCGAGCTGGAATTTCTGGAACCACATGGTACCGATGACCGCGACCAGCGCGGCGGCGATGACCACCGCGCCCACACGAATCTCGAGCCCGCGGCTCGTCATTCTCCGCTCCCGACCACGATGGGACCTTCCGCGCGGCCTTCGATGAACTGGCGCACGATGGCGTTGGTCGTCATCTTCACTTGTTCCGGCGTTCCATCGAAGAGCACCTTACCGTCGTGCAGCATGACGATGCGGTCGCCCACCTTGTACGCGCTGGCGAGGTCGTGCGTCACCACGATCGAGGTGATGTGGAGCTCGTTGGAGAGTTTCACGATGAGATTGTTGATGACGTCCGCGTTGATCGGGTCCAGCCCCGTGGTCGGCTCGTCGTACAGGACGCACTTGGGCTCCATCGCGATTGCGCGCGCGAAGCCCACGCGCTTCTTCATGCCGCCCGAGAGTTCGGCCGGGTGCTTGTCGCCGATACCGTCCAAGCCGACCATGCGCAGCTTCTCTTCCGCGATGCGATTCACTTCTTCGTCGGAAAGCTCCGTGTGCTCGCGCATCGCCAGACCCACGTTCTCTTCCACCGTGTACGAGTCGAACAGCGCCGCACCCTGGAAGACCATACCAAAGCCCATGCGAAGCTCGAAGAGTTTCTTGCGATTGAGCTTCGTGATGTCGATCCCGTCGATCAGGATCGCTCCCTTGTCCGGGTAGATGAGCCCGACGATGTGCTTCAAGAGCACGCTCTTGCCGCTGCCGCTCTGCCCGATGATGACGACCGTCTCGCCGGGCTGGATCGTAAGATTCAAGCCGCGCAGCACACTCTTGCGTCCGAAGCTCTTCCACACGTCCTTGCACTCGATGGTGACCATCGGCGGCATTCTAGCACACGAGAAAGCCCCGGCCGGCATGACGCCGACCGGGGCTTGCATATGGGTCGTCGAAGAGCGCTGGCGCTACCGCCGAATCACCATCTTCATGGTCTGTGTCTCGCCGGCCGCGGTGATGCGACCGAAGTATACGCCGCTCGCGAGCGGATTGCCGCGCGCGTCGCGTCCATCGAAATCGACGCGCTGCCAGCCCGCGGAAAGACGCGGGACATCCCGCGTCGCGACCCGACGACCGGCCACGTCGAACACTTCGAGGCGCACGTCGGAACCACGCGGGAGACCAATGCGCAGCTCGGTGTCGCGGCTGAAGGGATTGGGGAAGTTCCCATCGAGCGTCAGGCGCGTGAGGGCGGGCGCGTCGTCGCCGATGCCGGTGGGAATGGTGACGCTCGCTTCGTTCGAGGGAGCGCTCTGATTGTCGTGCACGTCGCGCGCGGTCACGATGTAATAGAGGTAGCCGGGCGGCGGGCTGCTATCGACGAGGACCGTGTCCGGCGTTCCCGTCACGAAGAAGCCGGGTATCGGCTGCACACCCGCGGACGACGCGCGATAGACCGCGTATTCGGCGAAGTCCAGCTCGTTCGCGCCGGAGGGATTCCATGTGAGTTCGACGTCGTTGCCCACGCGCTGGGCGGCGAGCATGATGGGCGCGGCCGGCGCCAGGTTGTCGAACGAGTCGCCGCTCGCCGGCGCCGACACCCAATACTCCTGCGGCGTGAATCCGTGCGCGATCACTTGGAAGTAGTGCGGGCCGGGCGACGAGATCGTGTTATCGAACAGGGTCGGCACCGCTTGCGCGTACGAGTTCAGATAGAACGCGTCGACGGTGGACACGAGCTGCCAGTAGTACGTCTGTCCCGCGATGGTCTCGACCCGCAGCGCTTCGGTCGCGGACGGATCCAGTTCGCCCGGCGACACGAGCGCGGTCCCCGAGCTCGCGAACACGGAGGCCAGCGTGGGATCGATCGCGCGCCACACGGTGTAGCGATCGGGTTCCTGGTTGGGCCACGGATCCAAGCGACTCGCCGTCCATTGCAGGTTGATCACGCCGCCCTGGTCGCCGGGAACGTCGAGCGCGCTGACGATGTCACCTGCCGGGTAGCCCCAATTGCCGAGGCGATCCATGCGCTGCGCGTACACGTGCGGGTAGTCAATGGCGCGGTAGTCCTGCCACGCCATGATGGCGCCGCCGGCGCCATCACTGACCATGGGCGCTGGCATTTGGCCCCCTGGAACGGCCGCAATGGGCGTGCCGCCCGCCGGTCCCACCGGGACGCCGGTTGCGTCCACGCGGCGCGCGAAGACGTCGGGGACGACGTTGCGATAATCGATCCACGAAACGATGGCGCCGCCGAGTCCGTCGCTCGCAACGTGCGGACTCATTTCCTGGATAAGCGCCGGACTAACGGTCATCCCGGAGGCCGTCCACATCCGCGAGCCGAACGGGTTGATTCGTTGCCCCATGATCAGGGCGAAAGCGCGATTGTAGACGACGATGACCCCACCCGAGCCGTCCGCGACGACCTGATAATCCGTCTCGTAATCGCCGGTGGTCGTCGTCACTTCCACGCCGTCGGATAGCCACCAGGTGTAGCCGTATTGCACGATGCGTTGCGCGAATAGTGCTGCCGGGGACTGACGAGAGTCGGACCACACGGCGATCGCACCACCAGCATCATCGCTCACCAGCTTCACGTCCCCTTGGGTGGCAAGGTTGCTGCACAAGGACTCACCGTCGAGGCTCCACATCACTCCACCCGACACGTGGACGCGCTGCGCACGAATGTCATAGTCGAAACCGACCTGGTGTTCCCAGGCCACGATGGCACCGCCGAAGCCGTCGCTCACGATGTCGGGGTCGAACTGGTTACCTACCGCCGCGCACACCGCGATGCCGTTGGCCGGCCATTGCGCTATTCCCAGGCCGTCGAGGCGCTGGCCGTAGATGTTCCAGTCGGGATTCGCCCGCACGTCCTGCCACACGATGATGACGCCGTTGAGATCCGAGCGCGTCATGCGCAGTTTGTTTTGGTGGAACGGTTGTTCACACACCGCGACCCCGTTCGGCGGCCACATCGGCGTGCCGGCCGTACTCACGCGCTGCGCAAAGATGTCGGAGTCCGTGCCGTTGCGGGAGTCCTCCCACGCGATGATGGCGCCGCCCTCGCCGTCGCTCACCACGATGGGGTTGTCTTGGTCCCACGCCACGACGGCGATGGCGACACCTCCCGTCGCCCAAACCGGGCGTCCCCATGAATCGAGCCGTTGGGCGTAGATATCAAGGAACAGGCCGCTTCGATTCTCCACCCACGCGACGATCGCACCCCCTTCGCCGTCGGGCGCGATGGCAGGGCGGGCCTGTCCAAGCGACACGTCCGACACCCGGTTGCCGTTCTGCTGCCAGGCTGCGTGGGCGAGCGATGCGTGGAGGCCGAGGGCAAGTGTCGTCGTAACAAGGGCTAGGGTGGTCCATCGGGGTCGAAGCATGCGAAGTCCTCCTGCGGATGGAATCGGGTTGGAAGATAGGACGGATGCGGAGCCGCACCGTCACGCGGAAACTAGTCGCCCTTGTAGAAAATGACCCGCAGGAGGACCGAGGCGAGGAAGTAGTTGGTAATGAGGATGCAGATGCAGCTCGAGACGACGGCCTGCATGGTGGCCCGGCCCACACCCTGCGCGCCGCCGAAGGTGCGAAAGCCGTTGTAGCAGCCCATGAGGCCGATGATCCCGCCGAAGGTGGCGGCCTTGATGACGCCGCTAATGACGTCGTCGACGTAGAAGAACAGGCGCAGCCCCTCGACGAAGGTGGCGTAGTCGACGCCGACGGTCGCGTTCGCGACGAACATCCCGCCCAGGATGGCGAGGAAGTCCGCGAAGATGGTGAGCACGGGCAGCATGACCACGCACGCGACCACCCGCGGCATTACCAGGTAGCGCAGCGGGTCGATGGCGAGGACTTCCATGGCGTCGATTTGCTCGGTGACCTTCATGGTACCGAGCTCGGCGGCGATCGACGCGCTCACGCGCCCGCCCACCACCAACGCGGTGAGCACGGGCCCGAGCTCGAGGATGACCGACTTGCCGACCACGGTGCCGAGGAACACCATGGGGACGTAGTCCTGGAATTGATACGCGGCTTGCACCGCGGCCACGGCACCCACGAACACCGAGGTAACGAGCACGAGCGGGATGGAGCCGATACCGATCAACTGCATCTGCAGCAGGGTCTGCTCCGCGGTGCGCGGTAGCTCGCGCAAGCGCGCGAACACGCCCGCCAGCATGATCGACGAGCCGCCCACGTCGCGGAGGAAATTGAGAATGGTGGCGCCCAGATCGCGCAACGCCTGCGTGATGGTCGTGCGCGGGGCGGACACGTCCATATTATTCGGTGAACGCGGCCGGCTCGAAGCGCGTGCAGGAATCGATGAAGGTGAGATTCACAGTCCCCGTCGGCCCGTTGCGCTGCTTGCCGATGATCAGCTCGGCCTTGCCGCGATTCTCGTCGCTGGTGTCGTAGACTTCGGGACGGTACAGGAAGAGGACGAGGTCGCTGTCCTGTTCGATACTTCCGCTCTCGCGAAGATCCGACAGCATTGGGCGCTTGTCGCCGCCGCGCGACTCGACCGCACGCGAGAGCTGTGAGAGCGCGATGACCGGAATGTTGAGCTCCTTCGCAAGCGCTTTGAGTCCGCGCGAGATGAGCGAGATCTGCTGCTGCCGGTTTTCGACGCGCTCGCGCACGCTGATCAGCTGGAGGTAATCGACCATCAGCAGGCCGATGTTCGCCTCGGCCTTGAGGCGTCTCGCCTTGGCGCGCAGCTCGAGCGTGGAGAGCCCCGCGGAGTCATCGATGTAGATGGGCGCTTCCGCCAGATAACCCGCCACGATCGCCAGTTCCGCGTACTCGTTCGATTTCAAGTAGCCGCGGCGCAATCGGTTCGAGTCGATGCGCGCCTCGCTGCACAACAGGCGCGTCACCAGCTGCTCGGCCGACATTTCCAGACTGAAGATGCCAACCGGCGTCTTCTCCTTGATAGCGAGGTGCTGGCACAGGTTCAACGCGAAGCTCGTCTTGCCCATGCCGGGGCGCCCCGCGACGATGATGAGATCCGACTTCTGGAAGCCCGACGTGAGCGAATCCAGTTCTTCGAAGGGCGACGGCGTACCGGAGATGTGGCTGCCGCTTTGATACAGCGCCTCGATGTTCTTGAAATGATCGCGGAGGATCTTCCCGATCGGTTCGAAGCCCTTGAACATTCCCTGCTGCGAGATCTCGAAGATGTGCTTCTCGGCTTCGTCCAGCAGCTCGGAGGCCTCGCGTTCGCCGCTGTAGCATTGGGTGGCGATGTCGTTGCTGATCGTGATCAAGCGCCGCATCACGAACTTCTCGAGCACGATGTTGGCGTAGTACTCGACGTTGGCCGCGGTGTGGACCGAGTCCATGATCTGCGTGAGATAAGTTGCGCTGCCGGAGGACTGAAACGTCCCGCGTTGCTTCAATTCCTCGGAGAGTGTCACGACGTCGATCGCTTCGCCGCGCGCGGAGAGTCCCTCCATCGCGGCGAAGATGTCCTTGTGGGCTTTCTTGTAGAACGCGTCGCTACTGAGGCTCTCGGTCGCGATCGAGAAGGCGTTGTTGTCGAGCAGCACGGCGCCGAGCACGGCCATCTCGGCTTCGAGCGACTGCGGCGGGACGCGCCCGGGCGCTTGCAGTTGAGTCTGTGCGGTACGAATAGCTTCGGCCACGGTGGTTTCTCCTTCGTGGCCGGATTCTAACTCACGCGCCTGGGAGACAGGAAACAATCCCTTGGGAAGCTGTGGACGCGCTGTGGACAAGCGGTGGATAAGGGCTTCGATTCTGTGGACAGGGCCGCTAATCCCGCAGCGCCTTGCCCTTGCGACCCCCCCGCTCGGCTTTGTGCGGTGTCGTCGCGAGCAGGCGCTCCGCCAGCTCGATGCCGCGGTCGACCAGGCCGCGCGCACCCGCACGGAGCTCTTCGCTGTGCTGGACCGCGATCACGTTGGCCTCCATGTCCTCCGCGCTCCACCCGCGCGAGTGGGCGATGAACGGGTACTGCGGGAAGTGGCACCCCAGCTCGGCGAAGAAGCCCAGCACCTGGCCCACGACACCCTGCACGTTGTCCTGGCCACCGGTGACGATCGCGCACACCACCTTGTCGCGCAGCAGCGTGCGGTTGGCGATCGTCATCTGGTTCTGGATGCAGTTCATGCGCTCGACCATCTTGTAATAAAGATGACTCGCGTTGCCCCAGCGAATGGGCGTCGCGATCACGAACACGTCGCCCCAGTGGACGAAGGCTTCGTACACGCGGTCGAGCTGGTCGTTGGGGTCCATTTGCGTGATCGAGCACGGCCACGTGCACGCGTGCGCGGACTTCGAGTAGTAGCCTTCGCACGATCGGAAGGAAAGCTCACGCAGCTTGATGAGCTTGGTCTCGTGAGAGGTCGCATCCGCGTGGCGAATGGCTTCTTCCAGCAGCGCGTCCGAAGTCGAGTAGCGCGGGTAGTCCTGGTTCATCACGGTGGTCGAGATGCCGACCACGCGAATGGGCCCGTCCTCGCGGCGAATCTCGCGCGACAACGGGTGCGGATCGTGCGGCTTCTTGCTGCGCTTGGTGTACGGCTTGGGATGAATCTCCACCCGCCCTTCGCGCACGCGCACGTGGTACGCGGGCACCGCGTCCTCCTCGAAGCCGGGCTCGCCCACACCCTGGCTGCGATGGAAGCGCCACTGGTGCCACGGGCACACGACGTAGTCGCCCTCCATGGTTCCTTCGCCCAGCGGACCGCCGGCGTGGTTGCAGTTGCCGCTGATCGCCCCGAACTCGCCGTCCTTGCACGTAAGCGCCACCTTCGTGGTCCCCAAGAGCACTTGTTGGACGGCGCGCTTCGATAGCTCGGCGGCGGCTCCGATGTCGAGCCAGCCTTCGACGGGTAGATTGGGATCGGTGCTAGGCATTCGACGCCTCCTTGCTACGCGGTCAGTCGTGCGAAACGGGGATTGGAGCGCAGCCCATTCCACTCCGGCTCGATACGGGCCCGCGCGATCACGAAGGCGCGGGTGCCCGCGGTCACGGCCCTCTCGAGCAGCGCGATCGCTTCGTCGTCTTGCCCCAGCAGGGCATGGATGGCGGCCGCGTAATAGCGCGTAAAGGGGTCGTCGGCGCCGAGCGCCAGGCGTTGCGTGAACGCATCCAGTCCGACTTCGAAGGCTGCACGCGCGCCGCGCTGGTCGCCGAGATCGATCAGCGACGCGCCCAGGCGCATCTGCAGTTCGATGCGAATGCGCGAGCGCAGCGCGTGATCGATCTTTTCGAGGAAGAGGCTCTCGCTCGCGTTCGCGTCGTGGGCGTCGCGCGGCCGGCCTTGCAGCGCGAGCAAGTGCCCCAGCCGCATATAGGCGCCGACCAGCTGCACGCCCTGCTGTCCGGAGAGAAATGCCTCCTGCAACTCGATCGCGCGTTTCGCGGCCTTCTCGCCGCGCTTGAACTCGCGCAGGAACGCACAACAATGCGCGAGCTGCATCCAGTACCAGCCCGCCTCCGGGTTGCGTTCCACCGAGCGTTCGAACATCTCGGCGGCCGCGCGGAAGTCGGCCATACCGATGAATAGCCCGCGCGCCAAGCCCGCCTGTGTGCGCGCGTCGTCGGGGGCGAGCGAGAGCGCGCGCCGCAGGTTCTCCACCCCATCCCGCACGCGGCCCAGCGAGATCAGCGACATCCCCAGCTCGCGCCACGCGCGCGCCAGGCGCGGGCGCACCTCGAGCACCTTGCGCAGAATCGCCGCCGCCCGCTCGTGCAGCTCGGGCGCGGTCAGATAATTGCCCTTCTGCTCGAGCGCGGCGGCCAGCTCGATCTGCGCGCGCACGTAGTCGGGGTCGAGTGCCACCGCGCGCTCGAAAAAGAGAATCGCGCGGTCCAGCGACTCGTAGCTGTCGGCGCGAACATTGAGCAGCCCCTTCGCGAGCGCTTCGTAGGCCGCGACGATCTTGGTCTCCTCGCCCTCGTGCGCGGCCGCCACACTGCCGCGCAGCCCGGAGGCCAACTCGGTGACAATGCGGTCCTGCAAGTCGAAGATCGCATCCAGGCGCCCGTCCTGCTTCACCGCGCGTATGATACGACCCGACTCCACTTCGACCACGCGCGCGGTCACGCGCACTTGCTCGCCCAGTCGTTGGTACGCGCCGGAAAGCACCCAGCGCGCACCGATCATGCGTCCCAATTGCACCGCGTCTTCCGGCGCCAGCTCGGCGGCTTCGACGCCCAGACGCCGCAGACTCTCGCGCAGTTGCTCGCGCCCCCACACCACCAGTCCTTCGACCTCTTGCAGCGCCGTCGTTACCGTTTCCGACAATCCCGTGCCCAGCCACTCGTCTTCCGCGCGCTCGCCGATCCCGGCGAAGCCCGCCACGGCCACCGTGAGTTCGCCCGACTGCGCCGTGAGCGGCGACGCCCCCGCGCGCAGCCGCTGCAACTCGACGACGATTTCGCGCAGGTCACGCGGGCGAGCCTTGGCGTCCTTGGCCAGCATGCGCGTCATCAGCCGCTCCACCTCGGGCGCGCGAATGTCGGAGAAACGGACCGGGAGCGGCGGCGGGTCGCGGTGCAGGATCGCGTCCGCGATTTGCACAAAGGTGTCGCCCTCGAAGGGGCGCTTGCCCGCCAGCAGTTCGTAGAACACCACCCCGAGCGAGAAAATATCCGAGCGCGAGTCGAGCGTGCGACCGAGCGCCTGCTCGGGCGACATGTAGTGCGGCGTCCCGGCGAAGACGCCCTCGGGGGCATGCGTCGCGTCGCGACTCCAGGTGAGGTCGTCGGCGCGCAGCCGCGGCTGCATCTGCGCCAAGCCGAAGTCGAGCACCTTCACGCGCCCCTGCGCCACCATCAGGTTGGACGGCTTGACGTCGCGGTGCACGACCCCGCGCGCGTGCGCTTCCGCCAGCGCGTCGGCGGTTTGCGCGACGATGTCGAGGATGTCGTCCAGCGAGAGCGACGAGCCGGCCGCGAGATCCGCGAGCGTCTTGCCGCGCACGTACTCCATCGAGAGGAGGTACACGCGGCCGTCGGGCGTCTCGGTCTCTTCGACGTCGTAGATGACGGCGATGTTGGGGTGGTTGAGCGCCGAAGCTGCGCGCGCCTCGCGCATGATGCGCGCGCGCTCTTCGTCTTCGCATCCGAGACGCTGGCGCAGGATCTTCAACGCCACGGAGCGATGCAGCCGCAGGTCTTCGGCCAGGAAGACTTCGCCCATCCCGCCCTGACCGAGGCGCTCCTGGATGCGATAGTGGGAGATGGTTTGGCCGATCATCTTAGCAGAGGTTCGCACGCATCGGTGCCGAGGGCCTTACTGCAATCACGCGTCTTTCAACAATGCCATCAGCTTCTTCATGTCTTCCCAGCACGGCGCTTTGAACGCGGGGTTGCGCAGCAGTGCGGCCGGGTGGTACGTGACGATCACCGGGATGCCCTCGTACGTGTAGCTTCCCGTCCGAAGCGCGCCCAGCGGCGCTTCGGTCTTCAAGAGCCAGTGGGCCGCGATGCGCCCCAGCGCGCAGATGTACTTCGGCTTGATCATCGCGATCTGCGCACGCAGGTATTCTTCGCAGCACTCGACTTCGCTGGGAAGCGGGTCTCGGTTCTGCGGCGGGCGGCACTTCAAGATGTTGGCGATGTAGACCTCGTCGCGCGTCATGCCCATGGCGGCGATGATCTTCGTCAACAACTGACCTGCGCGCCCGACGAACGGCTCGCCGCGCGCGTCTTCCTCGGCGCCGGGGGCTTCGCCGATGAACATGAGCTTCGCGTTGGGATTGCCGACACCGAAGACGGTCTGGGTGCGGCTCTTGTGCAGGTCACAGCGCGTGCAGACGGAGACGGTCTTAGCCAGACCGGAAAGTCCGGGGGGTAATGCGGGGGTTGCCACACGCGTCGACGTGGTCCTGTTCTCGGTCATCGGTACGGACGCGGCGATCCCTTCGAGATAAACCGACCGAACGCCTTTGCTCTCCAAGCGCCTTAATGCGGCCACTGTCGCGTTGCGATTCCGATTGGACATACTGGCAGCCTATGGCTTGGAGCGATGAAACGCAAGCGCGGGTTCGATGCCGCACGTGGCCCGCTCGTTTAGTGTATGATTGATGCATCTCGCAAGGCGGCGAGGGCAGAAAGGACAACCCCATGCGCATCCTGGTCCGAACTCTCGTCTATTGTGTACTCGTGACGGCGGCCAGCCAAGCGAGCGCGCAGTACGGCTGGCTCCAAAACGACGACTTCGAGGAGGGACAGAGCGTCGGGTGCAGCTTTGCCGTCATCGACGAAAAGGCATTTGCGGCTCTGTTCACCGCGGCCCCGACGTGGTATCCGTACGAGATCGAGCGCATCCGCATCCTGCACTGCGGGGCCGGCGACGGGATCATCACGTTTACCATCTGGCAAGACGCCGGCAACCTGGACCCCGGCACACTTCTGTTTCTATCCAGCGACACCTACCTGTTTTCAGGAACACCGGGTGGCGCCCAGTTCATCGATATCGTCATTCCGCCGGGTACGGTTCCGATGATTACGAGTGGCACGATCCGAGTCGGCATCGACGTGTTGTTTTCTTCCCCTGGGTTCGCCTACGATACCAGTGGCATGACCGCTCAGCGTAACTTCTTCAGGAACGGCACTACCTGGTCCTACACGGAGAACCCTCCCCTTAACCTCACCGGCGACTGGATCCTGCGCTTGGGGGTGGTTACACCGCCGACCGCCGTCGACGACGAACAAATGCCGAGCGGGTTCGCGTTGGTGGGTAACTTTCCCAATCCGTTCAACCCCACGACCACGATTCGCTACGACGTTCCCGTGCGCGGAGGGCACGTCAACATAGCCGTATTCGACGTCACGGGGCGACACGTGCAGACGCTCGTCGATGACCATCGGGAAGCTGGCCGTTTCGATGTCCAGTGGGACGGCCGTGGGGCGAGAGGCGAGCGCCTCGGCTCAGGAGTCTACTTCCTCCGCATGCGCGCGGGCACCTTCACCGAAGCCAAGAAGATCGTGCTGCTCGAGTGACGAGGGCGGGTGCTCGCCATCGCGAGCGCTCATCGTTTCGAGCCGGCAATCAGATCGAGGAGTTTGCGCGCGATCTCCCGCTTGCTCTCCGGCGCCTTGCTCTGGTAGACCGCACCCGTGGCGTCGAAAACCGACACCACGTTGGTGTCGAGCCCGAAGGCGTCCCCGGGCTTGTTCAAGACGACGAAGTCGCAGTGTTTCTTCGCGAGCTTGGCGCGCGCGTTCTGCTCTTCGTCCTCGGTCTCGAGCGCAAAACCCACCACGACGCGCTTGCCTTTGTCGGCGCCGAGGGAGGCGAGGATGTCGTCGGTCTTGGAAAGCTCGAGCGTCCAGCCTTCGCCGGACTTCTTTTTCTGCGCCATGGTCGACGCGGGCTTGAAGTCGCTGACCGCGGCCACCATGAACAGCGCGTCGGCGTTCTTGAACTCGGCCTTCAACGCCTTCGCCATCTCGTCGCCCGTGCGAACGCGCACGATGCGCAACCCGTGCGGTGCGGCCACCGACGTGCGCGCGGCCACCACGGTGACGTCGGCGCCGGCGTCGCGCGCGGCCTCGGCCACCGCGAAGCCCATCTTGCCGCTCGATCGATTCGAGATGACGCGCACCGGGTCGATGTCTTCCTCGGTCCCGCCCACGCTCACCAGCACTTTCTTGCCTCGCAAGGGCGACGAGAACAAGGTCTGCGCCGCTGCGAAGATCGTCTCCGGCTCGGCCATGCGCCCGGTCGCTTCGTAGCCGCACGCGAGGTCACCCTTCTCGGGCGGTGCCACGCGGAAGCCGCGGTCGGAGAGGATGCGCATGTTCTCCTGGGTGGCCGCGTTCTCCCACATGACGTCGTTCATCGCGGGGGCCAGCATGATGGGACCTTGGTACGCGCTCACGATGGTCGCGAGCAGGTCGTCCGCGCGCCCGTGCACGAAGTTGGCGAGCGTGTTGGCGGTCGCGGGCGCGACGACGACCAGGTCGGGCCACTTGGCGAGATCGATGTGCTCGACAGGAGAAATCGCGCCGGCCGACCTCCCTTCGCCCTCGAACATGCGAATGTGGACGGGATGCTCGGAGAGCGACTCGAAGGTGAGGGGTGTCACGAACTCGGCGGCCGCTTCGGTCATGACGACCTTGACGTCGGCGCCCGCCTTCTTGAACAGACGGAGCAGGAATACGGACTTGTAGGCGGAGATGCCGCCGGTGACACCGAGCAGAATCTTCTTACCGGAAAGGCTCACATCCGGCGGCTACGACTCCTGGAAGAAGTCGCCGCTGCCCGTCGGTTCGTCCGCGTAGGAGAACTGGATCTTGTCGTTGATGAGGCGCTTGACCGCGGTCGACGTGGGCTTGAAATCCGGCTCCGGCTCCGCGCCGCGAATCACGAGCGAGTTCAAGCGACGCGCTTCGCGCGCCATGACGCGCACGGCCTCGTAGCGGTTCTGGATCTTCTGGGTGATCTTCTCGATGATGACGAGTTTCTCGATGGGAATCGACATTCGGGACACTCCTGTTATTTCGCCTGTTGGTTCGACAGATCGGCGATGAACCCGGGGGCCATTCGCTGGCGGCGGCACCGTTCGGCGGTGACGATCGCCGCTAGCTCGGCGGCCGCCCGCTCGACCGAGTCGTTGACGATGATGTAGTCGTAGCGCGCGCCGGCCTCGATCTCTTTCCGGGCGTTGGCGAGGCGGACCTTTAAGCCATCACCGGAGACGTCCCCCCGGGCGCGGAGGCGATCCTCGAGGACCCGAAAGGACGGCGGTAATATGAAGACCATGACGGCGCCGGGAAAGGACCTTTTTACCTGATCTCCCCCCTGGATGTCAATGTTGAGGATAACGTCCCGGCCGGCGGCCAGTTCCCCTTCCAAGAAACGCCTCGGAGTCCCGTAGAGCGCTCCGTGGACGTCGGCCCACTCGACCAGATCGCCGGCCTTCATGGCCTCGAAGCGTTCCCGGTTCACGAAGAAGTAATCGCGCCCGTCGACTTCACCCGCCCGGTGGGTCCGGGTGGTCGCCGAGATGGATCGGCGCACCAGCGGGTCGTCCGCGAGCAAGCGATCGACCAGGGTGGTCTTTCCCACGCCGGAGGGGCCCGAGAGGACGATGAGGAAAGCGCTCGAGGCTCGCGCCAAGATCACTCCAGATTCTGGACCTGCTCACGGAGCTTCTCGGTCTCTTCTTTCAAGACGACGACGTGCTGGATGACTTCGGTGTCGGAGGCCTTCGAACCCATCGTCGACGCCTCGCGATGCATCTCCTGCAGGAGATAGGTGAGCCGCTTCGACACTTCGCCGCCGTCCTTGAGCGCGCCGTTGAACTGCGCGATGTGACTGCGCAGGCGCGTAACTTCCTCGGTGATGTCGGTGCGATCGGACAGCATGACGATCTCGGCGGCGATGCGGTCTTCGGGGACGGCAACTTCTCCGGCCAGTTGAGCGACGCGTTTGCGCAGCGTTTCGACCTGCCGCTTGGCGACCGCGGGGGCGAGCTTTTCGATCGCGGCCACGGTCTTGTCGATCAGGCGCATGCGATCGACCAGGTCCTTCTCGAGCGCCTTACCTTCGTCGAAGCGCATGCGGTTGCACGCGTCGAGCGCTTCGCCGAGACTCTTGTCGACCAGCGGCCACAGCTCGTCTTCACCCGGTTCGGTCTCCTTGGTGGTGACGACCTCCGGCAGCGTCACCAGCGCATCCAGGCTGATGCGCTCGTCGAGGTCGTGGCGCTTCGCGAACGCGCGCAGCTGCGCGAGGTACTGTTCGAGCACGATTTCGTTTATAACGACCCCGCGCCCCGTGGAGGCCGACTCGACCGAGATCGTGATCGACACGCGTCCGCGCGCGATCTTGCCGCGCACGATCTCTTTTATGTCCGGTTCTCGGTTTTGGAGCGACCGCGGGAGCTTGAACGCGATGTCGAGGAATCGGTGGTTGACCGATCGCACCTCGACGGTCACGGTCGAATGCGCGTTGGCCGCCTCCCCTTGTCCGAACCCGGTCATGCTGATGAGCATTCTTCTGAATCCTTGCGTGTTTGAAGTTGCCGGCGCGTTCTATACTATAGGTCGCGCAAACCCGCTGTCAAATGAACGCCTCGCTGCTGGCAAAATTGGTCCGCGAGATCCGCGACGACGTCGTGGGTCGTCCCCTGGGCACGCCCTCGTGGTTCGCGCCCGTACTCGCGATTCCGGTGTACGGACGCGGGCATCTGGTCGCGGTCCTCGAGTCGCCGGGTCCGTTCTGCTACGTGGTCGGCGATTCGCCGTTCGAAGGTGCCCAGGCACCCGCACGCATGAGGATGCTCTCGGGTGCCACTATCACCGACGTCCGTCTCGGCGAGGCGCGCGTGCTTCGCGTCGACGCGGAGACGCGCGACGGCGACCACGTGAGCCTCTTGATCACGTTGTTCGGGTCGGCGGGAAGCGCTTCTCTCGTACGCGGAACGTCGACGGTGGAGACGCTCGGCAAAGGACGCGTCCCGTCCGCCTCGGCGCCGCCCACTGCCGTCGCCGTGCTCGAGACACCGTTTCGTCTGGTCGTGCACGGAAATCTCGGCGGCGCGACGCCGGCGCACGATGTGACCAACGCCGAAGAGGACGTGCACGTCCTCGGCCCCTTCGATAGCGCACGCGCCGCGTGCGCCTCGTTGGGGGCGCGCGTTCTCGAAGGTGCCCACGCGACCATATTGCTTCGTATTACGCGACCGCTTCGGCGTCGCGTCGATGCGCTCGCAAAGCTGTCGGTCAAGCTGGAGGAGGACATCGCGCGCGCGGCGCAGCATGGCGAGCTACGCCGCGAGGCGGAGACGCTGGCCGCGTTCCAGACCCGCGTGCCCGCGGGGGCGGCGTCGATCGAGCTTCCCGACGTGTACGACGCGTCCCGGATTCGTACCATTGCGATCGACCCCGCCGAGTCGCTGCACCTCCAGATCGAGAAGCGGTTCCGGCGCGCAGCCAAACTCGAGCGAAGCGCGGAGCACGCGGTGCGCCGCCTCGAGCTCGTGCGCCGCGAGCACCAGGATTTGGGCGCTTCGTTGGCGGTGCTGGAGGGGTCGCGCTCGTTCAACGAGGCCTTGAAAACGATCGAAGCCATCCGGGCCAAGTTCGACATCGCGATCGACGACGCGCCGCGCCCACAGGGCGCTCCGAAGAAGCGCGAAGCCGAGAAGACGTACCGCACCTTCGACGTCGACCCGCGCTGGTTCGTGCTGGTGGGTCGGAGCAACTTCGAAAACGACGAGATCACGTTCCAGGTGGCCAAGCCGACCGACTTCTGGTTCCACGCCCAAGGAGTCCCGGGTTCGCACGTGGTCTTGAGATCGCGAGGGGGAAGCGACGGGCCGCCCGCGCGTGTGATCGAACGCACCGCGTCCATCGCGGCCTACTTCTCGAAGGCCAAACACAGCTCGCTGGTGCCGGTGATCTACACCCAGCGAAAGTACGTGCGGAAGTTTCGCGGCGCGAGGCCGGGGCAGGTGACGTGCGAGCGCGAGAAAATGGTCGTGGTGCCGCCTGTGATTCCCGAGGGCGCGGATTCGGCGTGACGACGGAGTGCACTCTCCCCCAAAAACAAGAAGGAGGCACCGAAGTGCCTCCTTCTTGCTTTTCCTAGAGAGCAATACTGCTCGGAATCACGCTAAGGGCAAGGGCTATGATTCACTGGCTTGGCGAGCCACTCAGGGGAAGGCACCCATCCCCAACACACCCGAAGGTCCATCGGGGAGAGGAGTACGCAGCCTCCATGGTATCGCCCTCTAGTAGACGGCCCGTCGCATCTTCCTGTATCCCGGCGCCCCTGCTGGAGCACCCCATCTAGCAGTTGCTTCGTGCCGTCGGCATGTCTTTCTGCAATCGACGTGCCAAGCCGGCATCAATTGCCTATCGTCGCTGGGACCTAGTCCGCGTAGCAGCAACGAGTTAGACAATAAGCAACGGCCGTTTCGGGTCGAGAGACTCGAGCGGTGGTTAAAAAAACTTACGGGGAGATAAAAAAACTAACGGAAAGACGACTATCGATCGACGAATCCGCCCTCGGTGTCGAGGACGCCCTCGATGGTTCCGCTCGGCGCTCCGCCTTCGTAAACGTCGGTCCCGACGTTAACCCAGTAGATCTCCAGGTTGTTCTCGGCGCTGCCGACCGGTCCGTTGGGGATCGCGTAGCCCGGGTGAACCCGAACCGTGAACCGAATCTGCGTGAGGGAGACCGGCTCCAGCTTGACGTACAGCGGAACCGTGGTCGTGAAGCGGAGGCTCTGGCCGACATACTCGATCGTCGTCTGCCCCGCCATGATCTTCTTCTCGAGCGGGAGGGGCAGGCTCTGACCAAACGACGACACCGCGCCCAACACGAGAGCGAGGCCGAGAGCGAGAACGGCCATGCGGGGGAGGAGACGTTTCACGGGAGTAACTATACCAGGGTTTCGCCCATTCGGGAAGCCAAAAACTGGAGACGGGCTCAAAGATTTTCGGGGGGTAAGTGGGGAGATCGGGGCGACGCCAAGCCCGGTCCCGGAAGTCGAAGGTCGCCTCGGCGAACCGTCAATCGTTGGCGGTCGAAATACTCCAGCAGCGGGATCGCGTGCTTGCGGGTGATCCCGAGCGCGTCCTTGAAGTCCGCGACCGAGATCGCCGGCTGGCGCGATAATAACAAGCGGGCGGCTTCGATCGAGCGCGCCAGAGCCTCCCGGTGCATCCAGCCGGTTCCGACGTCGACCCACTCCCCCGCATCGCGCAGCCAGCGTGCGGCCTCGGCGAAGGGTTCGGTGCCCGACCAGGCGCGCTCGGACTCCTCCCGCGTCGGGAAGGCCACTCCGGCCGCGCGAACCGTGTCGTTGAGCGACGACAGCGAACGTGCCAATGCGGGCGCGATCGCGTGCTCCGGCGAGCCCGCCCGCACCCGGTCCTCGCGCACGAAGAGTGCGTGCGACGACGCCAGCTCTTCCAATACGCGGTGGAACACGGCCGGACCGTGTGGGAACGAGAGACGCCGACGGAGCTCTTCCTTGTCGACGCCCCACTGCAGCGCATGGCGCGACGTGTGCTTGGACGCGATTTCGATCGCGCGCGCCGCGAGATCGTCGAGGGCGTCTCGGTGGAACCAGCGCCCGGCGATGGCCACGAGCACGCCACGATCCGCCAGTGCCGTCGCCAGATCCGCGTTCGCGTCGCTCTCCGCGATCCCGTTTGCGCCCGCGCGCGCGACCGCCTGCGCCAAGACCGAAGCCGGTTCGCCGCGCTCCTGGTGCCGGACGCGCTCCAGTGCCGCCGTGTCGCTACGGCGATGAACCTCGGGTGCCGCATCCACGACGACGCCGCCGCCGACCACGCGCGCCGGCGAGTACGAGCGCAGGACGACGCGGTCGCCCGCGCTCGCAACCAACGGCGCCTCCAGGCGCAGCTGCGCGAGTGACGTCGCGCCGGCCGCGAGCTCGTCGACTTCGAGTAGCACCACGCGCCCCAGCACTTCGCGGGCCCCGTGGTGGATGCGCACGCGCTCGCGATTCTTGAGCGGGCGGCCGGCGAAGGCGCCCATCGCGACGCGCGCATCGAGGAGACGCGTCACCCCGAAGCGTCCGGGGGTGGCCAGCATGTCGCCACGCGCAACCTCGTCCAGCTTGGTACCGTGCAATGCGATCGCGAGACGCTCGCCGGCCGCGCCTTCTTCGCGCTTCTCGCCGAAGCTCTCGAGGTCGCGCACGCGCACCGAGCGCGCCGCCGGCAACAACGCGAGCTCGTCGCCCACGCGCACGCGGCCGGAGTAGCAGCTGCCGGTGACGACGACCCCGATTCCCTTTTGGTGAAATACGCGATCGATCGCCAGCCGAAACGGCCCCGATGACACGCGCCCGACAAGGGCGCGAGTCAACGTCAGGAGATTCTCTCGAAGTGCGTCCAGCCCATCGCGGGTACGTGCGGAGACCGGCACCACCGGCGCTTTTTCCAGAAATGTCCCGCGAACGAGAGTCGCAGTTTCTTCTCGCACGATGGCCAACGTGTCGGCCGTCGCGAGGTCCGATTTGGAGATGACCACGAGGCCGCTTTCGACGCCGAGCGAGCGCAGGACCTCCACGTGCTCTTCGGTCTGCGGCATGACGCCCTCGTCGGCGGCCACTAGCAGCATCGCGAGGTCGATCCCGCCCGCGCCCGCCACCATTTGCCTGACGAAGCGCTCGTGTCCGGGGACGTCGACGACCCCCACGAACACGTCGGGCGCGAGCGGCAGCGGCGCGAAGCCGAGCTCGATCGAGATGCCGCGTTCCTTTTCTTCCTTGAGTCGATCGGTGTCGTGGCCGGTGAGGGCTTTGACCAGTTCGGTCTTGCCGTGGTCGACGTGACCGGCGGTGCCGAGGATGAAATGGCGGGGCGAACGCGGGTCGGACGAAGCCACGCTACTGGACGACGCGTTCGATGCGCGCGCCGAGCGCATTGAGCTTCGACTCGATGCGCTGGTAGCCGCGATCGATGTGATAGACACGCAGGATCTCGGAGCGACCCTCGGCCGCCATGGCCGCGAGAATCAAACCCGAGCTCGCGCGAATGTCGGTGGCCATGACGGGTGCGCCGCTGAGCGACGGTACGCCGCGAATCACCGCGAGATTGCCGTCGAGGCGGATGTCGGCGCCAAAGCGGCGCAACTCGGGGACGTGGGTGAAGCGATCGGGATAGATCGTCTCCTTCACCGTGCTGACACCGTCGGCGGTGCACAACGCGGCGATGATCTGCGCCTGCATGTCGGTCGGAAACCCGGGGTACTCGCGCGTGACGACGTCGGTCGCGGCCAGGCGCTCCGGCCCGACGACGCGGACGCGACGCTCACCCGCGTCGATCTTGCAGCCGCCCGCTTCCAAGACGGCGAAGACGGAGCCCATGTGGGCGGGGTCGCAATCCACGATGGTGACGTCGCCACCCGTGATGGCCGCCGCGGCCGCGAAGGTCTCCGCTTCGATGCGGTCCGGAATCACGCGGTGTTTGAGCGGCTTGACCGAGGTCGTGCCGTGCACGACGACGCGCGAGGTCCCACGTCCTTCGATCTCGACGCCGCACTCGACCAGCGCATCCACGAGGTCGGTGATTTCCGGCTCCAGCGCGGCGTTCTCGATCACGGAGACGCCGTCGGCGAGTGAGGCGGCCATGATGGTCTGCGCCGTGGCGCCCACGCTCGAGATCGGAAAAACGACCTCGCCGCCGCGCAGGCGCTCGCAGGTCGCTTCGATGTAGCCGTGGCTCAACTCCACCTTGGCGCCGAGCTTCTCCATCGCCATGAGATGGAGGTCGATGGGGCGCGGTCCCCACGCGCACCCGCCCGGCATGCTCACGCGCGCGCGCCCGTGCACCGCGAGGGTGGGTGCCAGCACGTAGATGGACGCGCGCATGGTGCGCACGAGGTCGTAGGGGGCTTCGATGCCGTTGGCGTGGGTGGTGTCGATCACCAGGTCACCGTCGGTGCGCGTCGTCACCGCGCCGAGCAAATCGAGCATCTTGACCATGGTGGCGACGTCGCGCAGGTCGGGAACGTTCTCGATGACGCTCTTGCCGCGCGCGAGCAACGCGGCCGCCATGAGCGGGAGCACCGCGTTCTTGGCCCCGTGCACGGAGACCTCGCCGTGCAGCGGCGTCCGACCTTCGATGACGAACTTGTCCATCTTACTCCTTGTTGGCCCAGACCACCCGGTCACAGCCCGCGAGGTCCTGGTCCACGCCGACACCAGCGAACCCCGCGCTTTGCAGCAGCGCGGACACGGCCGCGGCCTGGGTGTCCCCGATCTCGAACATGACGAATCCGTTCGCGTGCAAGCGGCGCGCCAGGAGCGGTGCCACCCTTCGATAGAAATCGAGGCCGTCCGCGCCGCCGTCCAGCGCCCGCATCGGCTCGTGGTCGCGCACTTCGCGCGGCAGCGCGGCCAGCTCGGCGGTCGGGATATAGGGCGGATTGCAGAGGACGGCTGCAAAACGGCCCTCGAAGTGCTCGAGGAAGTCGAACCCGTCGGCCTGCACCGGGCGAACGCGGTCAGTGACCGCGTTTCGGTTCGCGTTCGCGGCCGTCAGGTCCACCGCCTCCGGCGAGGCGTCCACGGCGACGACGTCCAAATTGGGCACGCGGTACGCGAGCGACACGCCCACGATGCCGGTTCCGCAACACAGGTCGAGCACCGCGAGGGGCTCGTGGAGCGGGCGCGCGCGCAGGCGCGCCTCCGCGCGCTCGACCAACACCTCGGTCTCCGGGCGCGGTACGAACACGCCGGGCCGGACTTCGAAGGGCAGCGACATGAACTCGGTCCCCTGCAGGATGTACTGGAGCGGCTCGCGGCTCGCGCGCCGTTCGACGATCTCCCAGTATCGGCGCGCGCTCTCGTTATCGATCGGTGCGGCCGACTGCACGTAGACGTCGAGCATGCTCCATCCCAGCGAGTGGCACAGCATCCATTCCGCGTTGCGCCGCGCGTTGGGAACGCCGTGGCTCACCAGGTGCGACTCGGCGTGCTTGAGCCACTCACGAACGTTTTCCGGGCGCGGCGCCGTCATGTCATTCCGCGGAGCGGGCCGCGCTCTCGGCGCGCTCCATGATGTCGGCCTTGCGAAGCGCGTCGATCAGCTCGTCGAGATAGCCTTCCATCACTTCGCTCAAGTTGTGGGTCGTGAAATTGATGCGGTGATCGGTGACGCGCTGCTGGGGAAAGTTGTAGGTGCGAATCTTGGCGCTGCGGTCGCCGGAACCCACCTGGCTGCGTCGGTCGGCGGCCATCTTCTCTTCTTGGGCGCTGCGCGCGCGATCCAGCAGTCGCGCCTGCAGCACCTTGAGCGCCTTGGCCTTGTTCTTGAGTTGCGAGCGTTCTTCCTGGCACGTCACTACCAGCCCGGTCGGGATGTGGGTGATGCGCACCGCACTGTCGGTGGTGTTGACCGACTGTCCGCCGGGACCGCTGGAGCGGTACACGTCGATGCGGAGCTCGTTGGGATCGATGTGCACTTCGACCTCCTCGGCTTCCGGCAACACCGCCACCGACGCCGCCGAGGTGTGGATGCGCCCGCTCGCCTCGGTGGCGGGAACCCGCTGGACGCGATGGACGCCGCTCTCGAACTTCAAGGTCCCGAACGCGCCCGTGCCCGCGACCAGCACGATCACTTCCTTGAAGCCGCCCATGCCGGTTTCGTTGCTGCTCAAGATCTCCGCTTTCCAGCCCTTGCGCTCGATGAAGCGCGTGTACATGCGCAGGAGATCGCCGGCGAACAACGCGGACTCTTCTCCGCCGGTGCCGGCGCGAATTTCCATGATGGTGTTCTTGTCGTCGGCGGGGTCCTTGGGCACGATGAGGAGTTGGAACTGTTCCTCCAGGGTCGTGCGCTCCGCGCGCAGCGCGTCCATCTCCGCGCGCGCGATCTCGACCAGCTCGGCGTCTTCTCCCGCCTTGATGATCTGCTCGTTGTCGGCGACGGTCTCGTCGACCCGCTTCAGGCGCGACGTGACCTCGACCAGCTCGGTCATGTCCGAGCGCTCCTTGGCGAGCTTCCGCCAGCGGGCATTGTCGCGGATCACCTTCTCGTCGGAGAGCAGCGACGTGAGCTCGTCGAAGCGGGCGAGAATCTGGTCGTATTTGGGATTCATGATTCGATGGCGCGACGACGCGCGGCGCGCGTCGAGCGAGGGGACGATGCGCTAGGAGGGAATCTCCAGCCGCGCGTTCTGATAGTCGAGGCACGCCACCAACGCCGCGATCGCGACCTCCAGCATATCATCGCTCGGTTCGCGTGTCGTGACCTTTTGGAGCGTCAGGCCCGGCCAGATGGCGGGACGCAGGAAACGGGCGAACTTCTCCTTCGCCGACAGGCGGATGAACTCGAACGCGATGCCGCCGATGACCGGGATGAACGCGAAGCGCAGCAGGCGGTCGCCCCAAGTCTCCGGCTTTCCGAGCAGGGCGAAGACGAAGATGCTGACCAGCATCACGATCAACAGGAAGCTCGTGCCGCAGCGCGGGTGGAGCGTCGTGTAGGGTCGCGCGTTGGCGACCGTCAGGTCCTGGCCGTTCTCGAACACGTAGATGGTCTTGTGCTCGGCCCCGTGGTACTGGAAGACGCGCTTCATCTCCTTCCACTGCGCGATGGCGAAGAGGTAGCCCAGGAAGATGATCAATCGAAAGGCGCCGTCGACCAGGTTGAACCATATGCTGCTCTGGATCCCCAAGAGCTCGGTGAGCCAGAGCGGGAGATAGAAGAACAGCAGGAATCCCACGCCCAGGGCGAACACCACCGAGCCGAAGATCGACAGGTTGGTGGTGGCGGTTTTCTTCGGCTTGGGGTCGCTGTCTTCGGCGGCTTGCGAGGCGGAGTACGAGAGCGACTGGATGCCGATCCACATCATCTCGACCAGGTTGATCGCGCCGCGCACGATGGGGACGTTCAGAAACTTGAACCGGTGCGTGATAGCCACGAACCGGTTCTTCTGAATGACGATGGTCCCCTGCGGCGTGCGAACGGCCGTCGCGTACACCGTCGGCGACCGCATCATGACGCCTTCGATGACCGCTTGGCCACCGACGCTGATGCGCTTTTCCGGCATGGAGGAGCGGGCTACTCGGACGAACCGGTGTCTTTGTACTTGTACTTCTCGCGGAAGCGTTCCACGCGGCCGGCTGTGTCGACGAACTTGCGCTTGCCCGTATAGAACGGGTGCGACGCCGACGAGATCTCCATCTTGACCACGTAGTGCTTGACCCCGTCGATGTCGCGGGTTTCCGCACTCTTCATGGTCGAGCGGGTGATGAACTCGGCGCCGACGCTGGGGTCGACGAAGACGACCGGATGGTACTCGGGGTGGGTTTCTTTTTTCATTTTTCTATGCGACTCCTGAAATCTGGAGCCGGAAGAATAACCGAATCGGCCCGCCGGGGCAAGGGGCTGTTGGGCCCCTCCTTCACGTCCTCCGGGACCCGCCGGGCCGCTCTTTCGGCGTAACTACCTAACCAGAACCACCTTGCGCAGCCGAACCGCGCCCGCCACCTCGAGCTGGAGTACTAGACGGCACTCGCTACTGGCCCTTCAGCTCCTGGTAACGCTTCAGGGCTTCGGAGGCCTTGTCGGTGTCGCCCAATTCGCCGTAGCAACGCGCCAGATACTGCCAACCCTTGGGGTCGCTCGGGCTGACGCTGACGTACTTTTCCCCCCACGTCGACGCGTTCTCCCAGTCCTCCTTGGCCATGTAGGCGGCCATGAGATTGAGAACCGTCGGCGCGTCGTCGGGCTGTATCGCGAGCGCTTTCTCGTAGTAGCCGATGGCCTCGTCGAGCATCGCGGGGTCGTCCTTGCGCGAGTTGAACGCCGCCACCCCGACGTTCGAGTAGACCGCGAAATCCTCGGCGCCAACTTTCGCGCGCGCGTCGGCGGAGAGCTTCAGGAACGCCGCGGCACCCTCCCAGTTCCCGGCCTTGAGCAGCTCCATTCCCGTCTCCTCGACCACCGGATACTTCGACGGATCCTTTTCGATCATGGGCTTGAAGCGCTCGACCGCCTCCGCTTCGCGCCCCATCTGGGCGAGCAAGCGGGCCGCGAGCTGCAGCGCCTTGGTGTAGTTGGGGTCGCTCGCGTCCGAAAGCGCGAGCACCTGGTCCGCCTCGGTGAGCGCTTTCACGTCGTAGGTGGAGTCCGAGGCGGACAGACGCGCATACGTGACGGCGAGGTTGTAGTGCGCCGCCGACTGCGTGGGGTCGGCCTGCGTCGCCAGCGCGAACTCGTGCTCCGCGGCCGCGAAATCGGTCCGGCCGAAGGCGTTCTGGCCCAGCTTGTAGTGCTTGGCGTAGTTGCTCGCGATGTTGTTCGCGACGTCCTTCGATTTCTTGGGATCGAGCTCGCGCGCCTTGACGAAGTGGCGATAGGCGAGCGCAACGCTGTCGAGGTTGCTGTACGAATAGCCGATTTGGAAATGCGCTTCGGCGTCCTTGGGATCCTTGGCCAACGCCTTCAAGAGAATGACGCGCGCCTCTTCGAACTGGCCGTTGCGGTTGTAGATGATCCCGCTGGTCGTTTCGACCGACTTGGCGATCGCCAGCGTCGCCATTCCGAGTAACCCGACGATCAACCACCCGTGTAACCGTTTCACTGCCTTACCTCCGTAAAGAACGAAGAGGCCCAACCCGGGCGGGTGGGGCCTCTTCCCTGCACTACGACGTAGACGCCGTAGATCCTAAGCGTTCATGCTCTTCAAGAACTGCGCGTTTGTCTTCGTCTTGCCGAGCTTGTCGAGGAAGAACTCCATCGCCTCCATGAGCGGCTTGTCGTTCAAGAATTTTCGCAAGATCCATATCTTCTCGAGGTCCTTCTTGTCGATCAAAAGTTCTTCTTTGCGCGTGCCCGACTTGAAAATGTCGACCGCGGGGAAGACCCGCTTGTCGCTCAAGCGGCGATCCAGCACGAGCTCCATGTTGCCGGTGCCCTTGAACTCTTCGAAGATCACTTCGTCCATGCGGCTGCCGGTCTCGATCAACGCGGTGGCGATGATCGTGAGGCTCCCGTTGCCCTCGATGTTGCGCGCCGCGCCGAAGAAGCGCTTCGGGCGCTGGAGCGCGTTCGAGTCCACGCCGCCGGAGAGGATCTTCCCCGAGTGGGGCACGACCGCGTTGTGCGCGCGCGCCAGTCGCGTGATCGAGTCGAGCAAGATTACGACATCCTTGCCGTGCTCCACCAGGCGCTTCGCCTTCTCGATCACCATGTCGGAGACCTGGACGTGGCGTTCGGCCGGTTCGTCGAAGGTGGAGGAAATGACCTCTCCTTTGACGGAGCGCTCCATGTCGGTCACTTCTTCCGGGCGCTCATCGATCAAGAGAACGATCAGGTAAACCTCGGGGTGATTGGCGGTGATCGCGTTGGCGATCTTCTGCAAGAGGATCGTCTTGCCGGTACGCGGCTGCGCGACGATCAGGCTTCGCTGCCCCTTGCCGATCGGGCACATCAGATTGATCAGCCGCGTCGAGAGATCCTCGGGATCGTGCTCGAGGTTGAAGGCCTCCTGCGGGTAGAGCGGCGTCAAGTTGTCGAAGAACGGCTTCGTCTTGGCGACGTCCGGGTGTTCGTGGTTGACCGCTTCGACGCGCAAGAGCGCGAAGTACCGCTCCGAGTCCTTGGGACTGCGGATCTGCCCGGAGACGGTGTCGCCGGTGCGGAGGTCGAACTTCTTGATCTGCGACGGCGAGACGTAAATGTCGTCCGGGCCCGGCAGGTAGTTGTAGTCGGGGGAACGGAGGAACCCGTAGCCCTCGGGGAGAACTTGCAGGACGCCCTCGGCGAAAATGAGACCGTTCTGCTGAGTCTGGGCCTCGAGGATCTTGAAGATCAGCTCTTGCTTGCGCAGGCTGCTGGTTCCCTCGAGTTCGAGAGAATTGGCAACCTCGAGCAGCTCGGAGATGCTCTTCCCCTTGAGGTCCGCAATATCCATTCGCTTTGCTCCTAATGAAGACACGATAGGTAGGTTCGGGCTTGGCCGCCCGATGGGAGAGAGGTTTTAACGTGTTAACGGTGGTTTACGAACCGTCACATTGATTGAGAACTTAGTCGCCGTCTAGGGCGTCGATCGATGGTTGCTGGAATGAGTGCTAATCGGTTTGAGAGAAAGAACCTACGAGTCTCGGTGATCGCCCCGGTGCCCGCCACCCCACCCCGCCATCCGCGAAACGCTGCAATTCGCGTTCCACTCCGGCGCGCGGGGGGCGTCGCCCGACGGGCTTCGGCCCTACTTGGCGAGCATGTCGTATCGAGCCATCGTCTCCTGGAACTTGTCCATGTCGCCCAATTCTTTGTAGCCCATCGCGAGCAAGCGCCAGCTCGCCGGATCGGTGGGACTGATGTTGACCAGCTTTTCGCCCCATTGCACGACCTGGTCCCAGTCTTTGGCCGCCGTATATGAGAGCACGATGTTGAGTACGGTCGCGGGGTCGTCGGGCTGGAGATCGAGCGCTTTCTGGTAGTAGCTCACGGACTCCGCGAGCGCGTTCGGGTCCTCGTCGCGCAGATTGTAGTACGCGACCCCAAGATT
>DASPGK010000412.1:0-9271 GCA_035620655.1 Candidatus Krumholzibacteriia bacterium | reverse complement strand
GCGGGATCTCGTAGGATTCCCAGTCGACCCGCGGACGGCGGCGGCGGGCTTCCGCGAGGGTGAGCAGCGGCTTCGCGGAGCGTTTGTCCTGGTGCTGCCGGCGCAGCGCGTCCTGCTCGGCCCGGTTCTGCGCGGCGAAGGCCTCGCGCTGCCCGGCGCTCTTGAGCTGGCTCGCCACCGTGACCGCCCGGGAGGCGTCCAGGACGTGGACCACGGGCTGGCTGTAGGCGGGGGCGATCTTCACCGCGGTGTGGGCCTTGCTGGTGGTGGCCCCCCCGATGAGGAGGGGGAGCTTGAACTCCTGTCGCTCCATCTCGCGGGCCACGTGGGCCATCTCCTCGAGGGAGGGGGTGATGAGGCCGGAGAGGCCGACGAGGTCGGCCCCCGACTCGCGGGCCGCCTTCAGGATGGCGTCCGCGGAGACCATCACCCCGAGGTCCAGGATCTCGTAGTTGTTGCAGGCCAGGACCACGCCCACGATGTTCTTCCCGATGTCGTGCACGTCGCCCTTGACCGTGGCCATCACGATCCGGGCCTCCGCCTCCCGCCGCCCCGTCCTCTCCTTCTCCTGCTCCATGAAGGGGGTCAGCCAGGCCACCGCCTTCTTCATGACGCGGGCGCTCTTGACCACCTGGGGCAGGAACATCTTGCCGCTCCCGAACAAGTCGCCGACCACGTTCATCCCGTCCATGAGCGGGCCTTCGATCACGTGGATGGGGCGCGCCGCGGCTTGCCGGGCTTCCTCGACGTCTTCCACGATGTGCGCGTCCAAACCGTGCACGAGCGCGTGCTTCAGGCGCTCGATGACCGGGAGCGCGCGCCACGCTTCGTCGTCCTTTTTCCTGGGGTCGGCGCCGCGCCGCATCGACTCGGCCACCTCGAGCAACCGCTCGGTGGCGTCGGGGCGGCGATTCAAGACCACGTCTTCGACGCGTTCCAGCAGATCCTTCGGGATGTCCTCGTAGACCATCAGCTGGCCCGCGTTGACGATGCCCATGTCCATGCCGGCGCGAATGGCGTGGTACAAGAACACGGCGTGGATGGCCTGTCGCACCGGTTCGTTGCCGCGGAACGAGAAGGAGACGTTGCTCACCCCGCCGCTCACGTGCGAGAGGGGAAAGCGCTGCTTGAGCTCGCGGCACGCCTCGATGAAGTGGACCGCGTACGCGTTGTGCTCCTCGATCCCGGTCGCGATGGCGAATACGTTGGGGTCGAAGATGATGTCCTCGGGCGGGAAGTCGAGTTGCTCGGTCAAGATGCGATACGAGCGCGCGCAGATCTCGACCTTGCGCTCGACCGTATCGGCCTGGCCATTTTCGTCGAAGGCCATGACGATCACGGCCGCACCGTAGCGTCGCACGCGGCGCGCGTGCGCGATGAACGCCGCCTCGCCTTCCTTCAGGGAAATGGAATTGACCACGCACTTGCCCTGCGCGCACTGGAGCCCGGCTTCGATCACCTCGAACTTGGAGCTGTCGATCATGATGGGGACGCGCGCGATGGCGGGCTCGGTGGAGACGATGTTCAGGAAGCGCCGCATCGCGGCTTCGGAGTCCAGCAGGCCCTCGTCCATGTTGACGTCGATCAGCTGCGCGCCGTCTTCGACCTGCTGGCGCGCGACCGTCAGGGCCGCCTCGTAGTCGTTCTCCTTGATGAGCGAGCGAAAGCGCGCCGACCCGGTAACGTTGGTGCGCTCGCCGACATTGATGAAGTTCGAATCGGGCCGGATCTCGAGCGGCTCCAAACCGGAGAGGAGCGTGTAGCGCGGGCGCTCGGGCGCACGGCGGGGGGCCACACCGCGCATCGCCTGGGCGATGGCGCGGGTGTGCTCGGGGGTCGACCCGCAGCACGAGCCGGCGATGTTGATCCAGCCGTCGTCGGCCATGTCGCGCAGGTTGGCCGCCATTTCATCGGGCGTCTCGTCGTAGCCGCCGAAGGCGTTGGGCAGGCCGGCGTTGGGATACACGCTCACGGGCACGCGCGCGACACTCGCGAGGGCGGCGAGGAAGGGTTTCATCTGGGCTGATCCGAGCGCGCAGTTCAGTCCCACCGCGAGGAGCGGTACGTGCGACACCGAGGCGTAGAAGGCCTCCGGCGTCTGCCCCGAAAGCGTGCGCCCGGATAAATCGGTGATGGTGCCCGAGCAGATCACCGGCAAGCGGTATCCGCGCGCCTCGAATTCGTCTTCGATCGCGAATAGGGCCGCCTTCGCGTTGAGCGTGTCGAACACGGTCTCGACCAGGAGAATGTCCGCGCCGCCGTCGATCAGGCCGCGCGCGTTTTCCCGGTACGCGTCGCGGAGCTGGACGAACGTCACGTTGCGAAAGCCCGGGTCGTTGACGTCGGGGGAGATCGAGGCCGTGCGGTTGGTGGGCGCCAAGGAGCCCGCCACGAAGCGCGGTCGCGAGGGGTCGCGCCCTTCGGCGGCGTCGGCTTCGGCGCGCGCGATGCGGGCCGCTTCGCGCGAGATCTCGTATACGAACGCCTCCAGCCCGTACTCGTGCTGCGAGATCGAGGTGCCGTTGAAGGTGTTGGTGGTGGCGACGTCGGCGCCCGCGTCGAAATACGCGCGGTGGATCTCGCCGATGATCTTGGGCTGGGTCAGGCACAACAGGTCGTTGTCGCCCTTGAGGTCCTTGGGATGGTCGCGAAACCGGTCGCCGCGGAAGGCGGCCTCGTCCAGCTGGTAGCGCTGGATCATGGTCCCCATCGCTCCATCGAGGATGAGGATACGCTCGGATAGGATGCGCGCGAGATGCGCGGCCCGGTCGCGCGTGCGCGCGGGGCCGCTAACGGGGGAAGATGTCACGAAGCGAGTCTTCGGATCGAATGGATAACCTCGGGTTCGAACCGGTGCACGACCCGTGCCACGTCGAACGTGCCGGTATCTTAGTGCGCCCCTGCCGTCCCGTCAAGGCGCCCCTGCGACGCCGTGCCGACCGGCCGCCGCGGGAGCTGCCACTCGTCGAACATAATGTACTCGATGGCGGGCTTCACCTGCGCCGGATTGAAGTACACCGGCGGGAAGCCGAACACCGCGCTGCGGGCCGCGACTGCGCCCGGGATGTCCTCCGAGACGACGTCGGCGTAGGTGGTGGTCCAGAACGCGATCGGCTGCAAGTACGTCGCCTCGGCGGTGTCGAGGCACTCCAAGAGATAGATCGGCTCGAAGCACGGCCGCGGTGGCTGCACCCACGCGCACGCCTGGCCCTGCCGGAAGTAAGCCGGGTTGTACACCTCGACGTCGATCGCCTGCGACGCGGGATTGAACAGGCGTCCGGTCCCGGCCGCCTCCGGCCGCAGCTCGATCCTCGGGAAGTTGGGATCGGCCGGAACACCCGCGCGCATGCCGTCGTCGCGCCGCGACTGGGAGTTGGGACTGCGCCACGCGTTGATGGGGCAGTAACGCTGGTTGGCGACCGAGCCGCCGCCTCGCACGCGAGCGCGCGAGCTGGTCAAGAATCCGTAGTCGATGACGTCGAGACACAGGTCGCGATAGGCGAAGGCGTGGTCGCCCGGCGGATTATCGAGGTCCTGCGGGGAGCTTCCGGTCTGCGTACTCCCGCGCTCGAACTCGTAGAGCGGAAGCGCGGGCCAGCGCACGGGGGGACTGGCGGTGCGAGAGAGCGCGTTTTGAGCGGGGTGGTTACCGGCGATGAGCACGTGTACGCCCGCCTGCATGGCGAGTCCGATCAAGTTGGGAAGGACCTTGCCCTGGACACCGCCCGATGAGCTGCACGCCCCCGGTGTGCTCGCGGGAGGACGCTTGGAGCGGTACTGGATGTACGTGTACAAGAGCGGCAGATCGGACGGGCTGCGGGTGTCGAGGTCGCTGAACACGCTGAAGATGATGCTCTTGTAGCCCGCGAGCGTGGTCAGCGGCAACTCACTATCGCGGGACGTGGCGACCATGTCGCGGCTCGGGTCGAAGATGTCGAGGTTCGAGACCATGTCGACCCAGAAGGCATCGTGCTCCGAGTCGTTGGGAACGCCGCCATTGGTCGCAGCCCACCCCGACTGTCCGACGACCTCGTCGGACTTGTAGTCGTCGATGACGAGCAAGTTACGCTCGCCCGTGAACCGGACGATGTTGACCTTGATCTCGATGCGAGTGCAGAAGCCCGAGTTGTCGATCACTTCCGACGTGAACGTGTGCACGCCGAAGTTGAATGCGCGCGCGGGCGTGGTCGCCACCGCCCCGATGAACGGCGTGTAGTCGACTTCCCATTGGTCGGGGTCGTTCAAGTCCAGGATGTCCCAGCCGTAGCGATAGCCGGCGACGGTTCCGCCGTAGCTCTCCGCGCAGGCACTCAACGAGAACGCGAGGTCCACGCCGGCCGGCACGTCGACGATCGTCAGCGGGTAGTCGCAGGAGGCGGCGATCACGCTGCCGATCAGTGTGCTCGTGACCACGAGGGTCGGTCCCGAGATGCGCGGAGCCACTTTGATGCGGCGAACGTTGACCGGCTCGACCAGCGTCGGGGTCACCGCACCCGCCTCGTCCTTGGCGCGAATCGCGAACACGTAGTCGCCAAACTCGAGCGGGGGGGTGGTCCACGACTTGCCCGAGTCGCCCGGGGCGCGGTACCAGGACCACGGGTACCAGTCGGACGCCGTCGGGTTATCGCGCAAATACTTGATGGTGTCGAGGAAGCTGTTGTTATGCGTCTTCGTGCTCACCATGGCCCACTGCACGGAGTCGGGGTCCTGTTTGGTTTCGTCGCTGTCGATATAGTCGGTCGCGTTCCAGACCAGCGTGGAGATGGGCGGCATGTCGGCCGCGGTCAAGCCGAGCTCCGCGCGCGGCGTCGTGATGCGGACCTCGGGCGAAATCGTGCGCGACGTGAACGAGCGGTACGCGGGCTCCTTCGAGCGCTTGTCGTCCTCGTCGACCGCACGGATGAAGAAGGTGTGCGAGCGCATGAAGACGGCCTTCTGGCCGGTCGGCGTCTCGGAGAGCGAATCGGCCGAGAAGGTAAAGGTGGAGTCGTTCCCGTAGACCGGGGACCATGCGACGCCCACGGTATCGGCGGGGTCGAAGACGCCCGTGACGTTGTCGGTGACGAGGTACTCGTAGAAGGAAATCTCGCCGTCGGGGTCCCAGCCGCCCCAGAACAACTGGACGGTGTAGGTTCCCGTGGATCCCTCGGGCGGGCCGGCGGCCAGCCAGACCGTCGGGGCCTGATTCTCGACGTGGTCGCCGCTCAGGGTGTCCGACGCGCAGGCGCCCAGCGCGCCCACGGCCGCGGCTATAAGACCAAACAGACGAATGCGTCCCACCAAAAGCCTCCTGCAAGTCTTTCTCGGCGTGGGGGATAAACGCCGCACTCTCGGGCGAACGGCCCAGCGGTGTCGTGGGGAGGATACAATTCCACAACTTATGGAGTCGGACCGAGGACCCCATTTACACGGATGCCCGCGCCGGCCCATAAGATAACCCGGCCGGACGATAACGCAAACGGGCGGGTGCTGCAAACAGTTTGATGGAGCACCCGCCCGTGGGTAGTTTCTTCCCCCGGCGCCTATTTGAGAAGGACCATTTTTCGGGTCTCGCGGAAGCCACCCGCCACCAGTCGATAGAAGTAGACGCCGCTCGCGACGGGTTGCTTCGTGTCGTTGGTTCCATCCCAGCGGACGTCCGAGTAGGACCCGGCGGCCCGGGTTTCATCGAGGAGCGATCTCACGCGCGCTCCGGAAACGTCGAACACGTCGATGCGCACGCGCGCACTCTCCTTGATCGAGAAGCCGATCGTGGTCTGGGGGTTGAACGGGTTGGGATAGTTCTGCTCGAGCCGGTCGACGAACGGGAGCGGTGGCGCGTCGATTTCAATCAGCACGATCCCGAGATAGGTCAGAATGTCCCACAGGTGCTGCAATCGGTCCAGAATACCGTCCTCCTCGTCGTCGCGGATGTAGACGAGGCTGAACCCCGAAATCATGGTGCGGATGTCGCTGCCGATCGCCTTGGAGACGACCGCGGCGTTGTTGGCCGCGGGCGCCCCGTACGAGATCTGCGCGATGGACGCTCCCGTGGGGGCCATCACGTCGAAGTCGTTGATCAACGGACACCCCCCGAAGATCACGAAGGTATGGTCGAATGCTCCGCCGGGCACGGGCGTGCCGATGGGCGAGGTGCCAAAGCTCGGCTTGTGGTTTCCCGTAGTCAGCGTAAACGTGATGTAGGTGCTCTTGAAGACGACCGCCGAGGCGCCGCTGGCCGCGTTGAGTCCGGAGGGAAAGTCGTCGCCGCAGATATAAACGCCGCCCCGTGCCGTCAGCCCGGCCAGGAACGAATTGACCAGCGCATAGTCGTTGCTCTTCTCCGGGGACCCGGTGCCGTCGCCCAAACTCTGCGTAAGATCGCCGGCGTCCCACAGAATCGCGTCGTAGTTGTCGTTCAGTTGTGCCGCGACGTCGGTCACGCGCGCGGCCGGCCGGTTGCTCACGCTGGAGGTCGGTCCGCGCACGTCGTAGCGATCGACCGACAAACCCCACGAATCAAATGCGGTGTCCCAAAAAATCTGTCCGCCGCGGCCGTCGAGGCCGTCGACGTAGAGCAAGGAGTCGAAGCCGTTGCCGTAGAGGGGCAGAATCGTGAATTCCGACGCGCTCTCCGCGGCGAGATCGACGTCGCTCTGGACGTAGTCGAGAGCGCTGCCCGAGCAATAGCTCGTCTCTCCGTTGGTATTGGTGGCGCCGAAGAAGAACTCGATCACGTCGCCGGCCTCGAAGAGATTGTCGTTCAAATCGACGTCGAAGGTATTGGTCGACTCGACGCGCAGCCGGCACTGAATACGCGTCCAGGTCTTGCCGTCGGCCGTCTGCGTGTCCTTGAACGGAAACGGCGGGCCGCCCGAGAGGACCGAGCCGGATTTGCCCGGCGGCGCCGGCACACCGAAGTCGATGACATGAACCCAGAGGTAACACTGCTTGCCACCGAGCGCGAGGTCGTCGGCCAGACCGCTCGGGTTGCTGACGGGGACCGCGGTGATGGGGTCGCTGACAACGAAGCAGGCGGAGTCGCCGGGCAAAATCGTCGGGCTGATCGCCGGCGTGATGCTCAAGGCGGCGTCCGCGCGCCCGATTCCGGTGTCGGTACCGTCCGCGGGGAAGGTGTCCTGGAACATGTCGATGTCGCGGGTACTCCAGACGGGTCCCGAGACGTCGACGCGATAGACGCGGACCTTGTCGAGCAAGGGAGCGTGCGAGTGGCACGCACCGGTGCCGAAGATCCCGCACCACACGCCGCACTGGTCGACGACGCCCAGCCGGACGCGCATCGAGACGGCCGATCCGGGAACCAAGTCGCCCACGGGGAACGTGTTGACCAAGTAGTCCTTCTGGTCACCGAAATACACGTAGCCTCGGCTCCGCCAGGCGGACTGGCAGCCGATGGGGCTGACCGTCCTCACACCCCAGGTATAGAACACCAGAGCGTCGAGCGTCATATCGCGGTACACGGTGAACTTCAAGTCGACCACGGATCCCGTCCCGGCGAGGGCGAACGACGGGGACCACACCTCGTTCTGGAGGTACTGGCCGTCGCTGTTGCCCTTGGGAACCGCCGCCTGCAGCGGGAAACCGCCGCACGCGTAGGTTTCGCTCGAACCCTGGATCGCGGCCCACTGGCACGAGAGGTTCTTCGCGCACGCGTCCTGCTGCAGAAGGACCGCGCCCGAGAACAACGCCAAGAACTGGCCGTAGCCCGCTTCCGCGAAGCCTTCCCAGTCATTCGACGTCGTCGCGTTCTGCGCCTCGTCCTCGAAGTCCTCCAACGCGAGTCCTTCGGCGACCAGGTTGTCGATGACGATAGGTCCGGAGTGGCTATCGTAGTTCGCGTCCTCGTCCGACCAGGCGCCGTCGGACTCGAAGCGCAGACGGACCTTGACCGGGCTGCCGGCGACCGGATACGACGCGCTGTGCGCGAACGGACCCTGGATGCCGTCCCACACGCCGATACCGCCGTCGAGCTCGGTCCAACCGGTAAACGGGCCCGAGCAGTCGGTCGTGTACTCGAGGACCGTCGCGTCGTACGCGGCCTCCGAGTCGGTCTGCATCAGGAACGACACGTCGAGGTCTCCGGTCACCGCAATACAGTCTTTCGTGCGCCACGACTGATTCCAGCGGTTCCCGTATCCCGGGAGAGCCAGGTACCCGCAGGTCGGTCCCGAAGCCGTGTGCCGCGTGCCGCACCAGAGCGATTTTGCGCCGGAGAGCGCCGCGTACGCATCGCCCGGCTTGACGTTGGCGCCCGCGAAGTCATCGACGTGCCAGTACACCGCGATCTGCGCGGTGGCATCGACCTTCGTCCAGCTGTTCTCGTTGCACGACGCGCCTATGTCGAAATTGTAGCTGGCGAGCACCGTGGTGTTGGCGGCCGTGATCGCGAAGCGCGGATCGGGAGTGAGGGAACCGTCGGTCGGCCTCGCACGCGTCGCTGCCTCGGATGTGGGAACCGCCTCGGCTGGCTTGCGCGCTTCGGCGACACCGACACCGAGGTGCAGCGCGAGAGACCCAATGAGAATTGCGCTACGCATGACATGGCCTCCAGTGGTCGGTCGGGGCGAGGCTATTTCAATAGCACCATCTTCCGCGTCTGGGAAAAGTCTCCGGCCTCGATTCGATAGAAATAGACGCCGCTCGCGACGGGCTGGTCCAGCGCGTTGGTGCCGTCCCAGCGCACGTCGGTATGCACGCCGGTCGCCCGCGTCTCATCGAGGAGGGTCCGCACGCGCGCTCCCGACACGTCGAACACGTCGATTCTTACGCGCCCACGAGCTTTCAACGAGAACGCGATCGTGGTTTGCGGGTTGAATGGGTTCGGGTAGTTCTGCCCGAGGGTGTTGGTGCCGGCCGAGGGAGGCACGTCGATCTGGATCCAATCCGGGCAATCGCCGAGCGAACACAGGATGTCTTCCAAATGGAACACGCGATCCATGATCCCTTCGGGGGCGTCGTCGCGAATGTAGATGAAGCTGAATCCGGAAAGGGTCACGCGCGCATTGCCCGTCGCCTTTCTGATCACGGCCCCGTTGTCCGCGGCCGGCGCTCCATAGGTCATCGCCATGACGGCCGAGCCCGTCGGCGTCACGACGTCGAAGTCGTTGATAAGCGGACATCCGCCGTGGACGACGAACGTGTCGCCCGCAGACGTGAACGTCCCGCTGACGCCGACGGCAACCGGATAATGGCCGAAGCTCGGCGTGTGGTCGCCGCTGGTCAACGAATAGGTGATGTACGTGGAGCGGAACACGCCTGCGGAGACGCCGGT
>DASPGK010000411.1:0-13756 GCA_035620655.1 Candidatus Krumholzibacteriia bacterium | reverse complement strand
TTGCCCTCGGCCTGCTCGGGCGACATATAGGCCACCGTGCCCAGAATCTGACCGTCTTGCGTTTGCGAATCCGACCCGACGGTCAGATCCGAATCGGAAAACGACCTCTCGGAGAACTTCACCAAACCGAAGTCGAGAATCTTCACGCGCCCGTTCGCATCCACGAGGATGTTGGCGGGCTTCAAGTCGCGATGGATGATGCCCTTTGCGTGCGCGGCCGCCACGCCGTCCGCGAGCGGCCCCGCCATTTCCAGAAATCGGTCGAGCGACAGCTGGCCTTCCGATACTACGTCGGCGAGCGTGCGCCCTTCGACCAGCTCCATCACCATGAAATGGACGCCGGCGCTCTCCTCGATGGAATGGATAGTGACGATGTTGGGATGTTTGAGCGCCGCGACGGCGGACGCCTCGCGCTCGAAGCGGACGCGCGCTTCGGCGTTGGTTGCGAGATGTCGCGGGAGAACTTTGACTGCAACTTCGCGACCGAGCCGCGTATCGCGCGCGCGATACACCTCGCCCATTCCGCCCGCACCCAGGGGCGAGAGGATTTCGTATGGGCCGAGTCGGGTGCCGGGAGCGAGCGTCACGGATATCGTCCCCGCCCCTTACTCGGGGCCATCGAGCAGATACTCATGGACCTCGTTCCTCGTCAACATACCCTTGAGACCCGAGACGTCTTTCTCGTTCAGCAATCCGTCCGCGATGTCCGCGAACTTCCGCAGGAGCGCACGCTGGACGTAGGGACCGAAGCTCACGCGATTGACCCCGATCGACTCCAGCACCGACAGCGGCGCCGCGTTCGGCGATCCCAGGATGTTGATCGGTGGAACAATCCGGGCCCGCAGCGTCCGCACGGTCTTCTCGTCGCCGGGGCCCAAGGGATACACGCAGTCCGCCCCCGCTTTGGCGTAGGCCGCCGCGCGCGCGACCGCGTCTTCGGTCGCGTCCGCAGAATTCGAGAAGGCGGACGAGACGTAGAAGCTGTCGATGCGCGCGTTGATCACCAGATGCAAGCCCTCTCGGGCGGCAACCTCCCGCACGGCCGCGATGCGCGCGCACTGCTCGTCGACCGCGCGAAGCGCCCCACCGTCGCCGAGCCCGTCCTCGATGTTGATACCGACGATACCGGCGCCGATGACCGCGCGAATCGTGTCTTCCAACTCGGATGGCGTGCGGGCGTACCCCGCTTCGATATCCGCGCTCACGGGGACATCGACACTGCGCGCAATGCGCGCGACGGCTTCCATGAGCGTCGTGCGCTTGATTCTTTCTCCGTCTTGGAACCCGAGCGATGCCGATATCGCGGCACTCGCGGTGGCGACGGCCGGGTAGCCCTTCGCCTGCAGGATGCGGGCACCGAGGGGATCCCACACGTTGGGCAGGATCAGAAGGCGTCCGCCGCCGTGCAGCGCGAGGAGCGCGGCGGCTTTTTCGTTCTGTACTCTCGATGCCATCGCCCCACCGCTACCGGTTCTCGAGTTTGCGCGTCCAATCGGTGACGATCGTCACCGGCCGGGCCAGATCCTCTTCGAGTGCGGCCGCCACCAGGAATCGATTGCCGTCCGGCGCGACGTCGTACCGCCACTGACCCGCGGCCCCGTGCCATTGGAAGAGTTGGCGCGCGGCGCCGGCCCGGAAACCGCTCGCGTCCATCTCGAGTTCGAGCGACACGATGTAGTTGTTGGGATCGACGAAGAACAGCTCGCGACCGTTTCGGTTCCAGCGCGGCTCCATACCGCCCGACTGCGACGCCTGCCAGCGGCCGCCGGGCTGCGGAAACGCGGCCACGAAGACCTCGTTGCGCCCGGTTTCGTCGGAGACGTACGCGACGAAGCGCCCGTCGGGCGAGAACTGCGCGCCCTGTTCGTTCGCCGGCGTGTCGATGAACGGTTCCGGCGGCGACTCGCCCGATAACGACGCGAGGAGAATTCCGCCTTGATTGCCCGGCGTTTCGAACGAGAAGAGCATCCGGCCACCGGCGATCGATTCCGGCCACAGGAAGTCGTCTTTGCGCAAGATGGTCCGCTGGGTCCCGTCGGATTGAATGGCATCGATGGAATTCTGGCCCCTCGTCGTGTTGGTGCTCACCACGACCGAGCGACTGTCCGGGAGCCACTGCGCCGCGGGGTGGTCCGCGGTATCGACGGTCACCTTGCGGCGGCGGCCCGTTTCGAGATCGACGATCCAAACGTCGGAAACGCCGCGCTCCGCGTTCGCGATCGGCATGACGGCGCCCTTCCCGTCCGGCGAAATCCGAGGGGTACCGCCGTACGTGTAGTCCGCGGGTTCGCCGACGTCCGCCAGCGAATTTCCGGCCCGGTCGAGCCAGCGCAGCTGGGTGCGGGTTTGATCGCGTCCCGTCATGCAGATGAGGACGCCGTTCTGCGAGGCGGCGAATACGCCGCGACTGAAGCGCGTGTCCATGCGTGCGTCGTCGACCAAGGGAACCGCCGGCCCGTCCACGACAAGTGACCCAGGGTCGAAGCGCTGCGCGACCAACACGCCGCCGCGTACATAGATCAGGTGCCCCGACGCGTATGCGACATTCGAGGCCACTTCCAGCACCGCCTGGCGCGTATCGGATCCGATTTGGCCGACGTAGATGGTCGGGTTCTCCCCCGCCCCAGCCCCCGCGCGCCGCGCCAAGTAGAGAAAATGCCGGCCGTCGGGAAGAAAGCACGGATACCGGTGGGTGGTCTCTCCCTGTATGGAGTCGAGGGCGGTCGCAGTCGTTACGGGGCCCCCGTCTGCAGGAACCGCGGACACGGGGCCGTACGAGTCACCGGTAAACAGGATGAGGCCGTCGCGGTTCCAGGTTCCCCCTCGTTGATCGATTCCACGCGCGAGTGTGATGACCGGGCCGCCGGCGACGTCGACGCGCTTGAGCTCGCTGGCCGTGAAGAAACCGAGCGAACGTCCGTCGGGCGAGAAAAACGGCCCCTGCGCGCCTTCGGTCCCGGGGATGGGGCGCGCGTCGTCGTTGCCGAGTGATCGCACCCAGAGCAGGTCGGAGCCTTCACCGTCGCGCGCACAGAAGGCGAGCATGGAACCGTCGGGCGATACCGCGAGGGGCAGCGGCCGATCCGTGCTGGACGAGAACAACACGCCGCGCGGCGGTTGCAGGTAGGCGTACACCGGAGGCGATCCGGTCACGGGCCGCTTCGACAACACGACGGCACCCGTCGCAATCGCCACGGCGACGGCGGCGACGACCCACGCCAGCACGTCGCGGCTTCGACGGCGCCCCGCGATCGTGGGCCTCGGCGCTCCCGCTTGCGAACCGGAGTCCGCCATCCACAAGAGCTGCAGCTTCACGTCGTGCGCGCTTTGCACGCGGTCGGCGGGATCCTTCGCGAGACACGTCTGTACCAGGCGATCCAGCCCGGCCGGGGTCGCGGGGGCGACCTGCGACACCGGCGCCGGCTGCGCGCCCATGATCGAGGTGATCAACGACGCTTGGCTCTTGCCTTCGAACGCGCGTCGCCCCGTCGCCATCTCGTAGAGCACGCAGCCCATCGCCCACAGGTCGCTGCGCGCGTCGGCTTCTTTGCCTTCCAGCTGCTCGGGCGCCATGTACTGGAACGTGCCGACCAGCGTCCCTTCCGCGGTGAGCGGGTGTGCGACCGTCGGCGATTGCGTGAGGGTGCCGATCGAGACGCCGCTGCCGGCGGGACCCGCCAGCCCCGTCACACGCGCGAGCCCGAAGTCCATCAGCTTGGCGCCGTTCCGGGTCAGCATCACGTTGCCCGGCTTCAAATCGCGGTGTATGACGCCAGCGCGGTGCGCGCGGTCGAGCGCGTCGGCGATCTCGGAGCCGAGCTTGAGCAGCTCCGCGGTGGGCAGCGCTCCCTTCGAGAGGCGCGTGGCGAGCGTTTCTCCTTCGACGAGTTCCATGACCAGGAAGTCGGTGTCGCGCTCGCGGCCAACGTCGAAGAGCGTGCAAATGTGGGGATGGTTGAGCGACGACACCGTCTTCGCTTCGCGCTCGAACCGAATGCGCACCTCCGGGTTCGACGAGAGGTGCTTCGGCAGCACCTTCACGGCCACGTCGCGGCCCAGGCGCGTGTCGCGCGCGCGGTAGACCTCGCCCATACCTCCCGCGCCGAGCGCGCTTAGGATTTCGTATGGACCGAGACGGGAGCCTGGAGTCAGCGTCATGCCGAAACGTGCAGACGCAGTTGGTAGGAGCCCTTCATGGAGACAGGTTAGCGCAGGCGCCGCGCATTGTCCACGCCGGTTCGATTCTCCGGGTCATTTACGGCACACCCGACACCGCGCTATCCCCGCTCCTGCGCGGCTAGTGCTGGATGACGATCTTGCGCGTCCCAGTATCGGCGCCCGCAGTGACCCGATAGAAGTACACCCCGCTGGGCAGCAACCGCGCATCGAGACGAAGCGCGTGCCATCCGGCGGATGCCGGGCCGGGGCGCTGCGCCAACACGCGGCGCCCGCGCACATCGAACACGTCCACGGCCAGTTCGTGCTCGCGCTCCAGGAACAGACCCAGTTCTACCGCGCCCGCCGACGGGTTGGGCACTGCCTCGGTGAGAATCAGCCGCGACGTGCGCTGCGCGCCCACGCCAGACGGTCCGCAGGTGCAATTGCCGCTCGTGTTGTCGACACGCTGCACGTACACGCTGCTGATCTGCGCCGCCACCTCGGCACGCGGAGCGCTGGCCAGCGCGGTCTCGATGTAGGTGGTCCACACGGGGATCGTGTTGCTACCCCCGTCACTGACCAGCCCAATCACATTGCGGTGGCCGGCACCGGTGGCGTGCACCACACCGCCGGGCGTCCATACCTCACTGCCCGCACTGTTGTAGCGCTGCAGGACGATATCGTCATTGAGGTCATTATCGCTGTCGTCGGCCCACGCCACCACCGCTCCGCCGGCGCCGTCGGAGATGATGCCGCCGAGGTACTGGTAGGCGGCCGCGGCGGAAACTGCGATGCCGTCCGTCATCCACATGGCGGTGCCGGTTCCGTCGATGCGCTGCATGTAGAGATCGGGTTCCGTGATGAAGATCTGTCCCGGCGCGTTCCCAGGCCTCGGCGCCCCGCCGCCATTCGCCTGGTCGCGCTGGTCGGACCACACGATGAAAGCGCCACCTGTTCCGTCCGGGCAGGCCAGGGGATACGACTGCGGATATTCATCCATGCACACCTCAACGCCATCGGTCATCCACTGCGGAGCGCCGCTCGCGTTGATGCGCTGCGCGTAGATGTTGTCTCCGAAGCGGCGGTCCACCCACGTGAGCACCGCTCCGCCGGACCCATCGCTGACCATCTGCGTGCTCTGCTGGCTGGCAACCGCGCCGCACACCACCGTGGCCACGCCGGAATTCCAGACGCGCGCGCCGGTCGCGTCGAGGCGCTGGGCGTGCACATCCCGGTTGCTGCTGGTTCCGGAAGACCAGGCTACGATCACGCCGCCGTCGAGCGTTTCGAGCACACAGGGCTCGGCGTGCGTCGTGGCGACGTTCGACACGTTCACGTCACCCGCCCACAGCGGTGTGCCGGTGGCATCGACACGCTGCGCGAATACCACGTTGTTCCCGGTGCGGTAGTCCATCCAAACGACCACGATCCCGCCGCTTCCGTCGGCCACCGCGTTGATGTTGCCGATGAAGGGGCCCGCGCTGCTGGCCAGGACGCCCTGATCCGTCCACGTGGTCGCACCCGCCGCGGTCACGTGCTGCGCGTAGATTCCGTATCCGGTTCCTGTTGTGCGGCTGTCCACCCAGGCAACCACCGCGCCGCCGGCTCCGTCGCCGACGATGACGGACTGGCTCGCCTCCCAATCGTCGGTGCAGACTCCCAGGCCTCCCGCGCCCCACTGCTCCACACCGGTGGCGTCCCAGCGCTGCACATATACGTCGCTAAGATTGGGGTAGGGTCCGTCCCGACGGTCGTCCCACACCACGATCACGCCGCCGGCGCCGTCGCTCACCGCGCCACGGCCGTTCAGCTCGTAGCCACCCAGGCTCACGCCGCCTGGTGTCCACTGCGCGACCGCGGGCAGCGGCAGGAGCAGGCAGGCCAGGGCCCAGCCCAGTGATCTAAGGGGATTGGCTTGTGTACTCATGGGATATCAATCTCCGCGGAGGGGGGCAATGCGCCTATTCGTACAATAATACACGATCCGAAGGCGAAGGTTGGGTGAAGCGCGTCGTGCGGACAAACTAGCGCACGCGTCTTGCATCGTCCGGAGCCGTTCGATCGGATCCCGCTGGCCTCAACGCCGCATCTGAAGTACGATGCTGCCCCACCATGCGGTTCCCGTTCACCATCCGAGTCGCGCGACGCGTGGGCATTCTCGTCGTCGGCATGGCGTTTCTCACCGTGGCCCAGACCAGCACCGCGCAAGCGCCCTTCCGATGGGAGAAGACGCGCGACGCGACGCTCCTGAGCGCGGGCGTGCTGCTCGGTGCGGGGAGCCTCGTTCTCCTCGCCGGCGTCGATCCGCTCACGATCGACGAGATCGATCGCCTCGATGCCAATGACGTGAACGACTTCGACCGCGACTCCATCGTCCCCTTCAGCGACGCGCAGACGGGCGACGCCATGGCGGTGGTGTCCTACCTGCTTCCCCTCACCACCCTCGTCCGCGAGGATACGAACCGCGACTGGAAGACGATCGGCGTCATGTGGGTGGAAGCAACCCTGCTCAACCTGGGGATCAACGGAGTGGTCAAGTCGACGCTGCTGCGCACGCGCCCGTACGCCTACGACCCCGAGACGCCGCTCGACAAGAAGACGACGTCGTCGGCGCGCCTGTCGTTCTACTCGGGGCACACCGCGTCTGCCGCGTGCAATTGCTTCTTCGTGGCGCGCGTGTTGAGCGCGTACGTCGAGAGCCCCAAGGCCAGGGTCGCGATGTGGGCGGGTGCGGCGACGTACCCCGCGCTCACGGGCCTCCTGCGCGTCGACTCCGGCCACCACTTTCGCACCGACATCATCACGGGATACGTGATCGGCGCGGCGGTCGGCTACCTCGTCCCGCAGCTCCATCGCATCGGAGACGACCGCGTCTCGCTTCGCCCGGCCGCCGTCGGCGGCAGCACGGGCCTCGAAGTGCAAATCGCTTTCTAGCGCATCAACAAGAGCTTCCGGGTTTCGACGAACGCCCCCGCGTCGAGCCGGTAGAAATACACGCCCCCGGCGACGGCGCGCCCCGCGTCGTCGCGACCGTCCCAGGAAACGAGATGGCGGTCCGCGGCGTAGCGCCCGTCCACCAGGTCGCGCACCAAGCGCCCCGCCACGTCGTAGATGCGAATGCGCACGTCGGCGTCTTCGCGCAGGCCGAACGCGATGTGGGTCGACGCGGAGAACGGATTGGGGTGATTCTGCGCCAGGAAGCTCGCCGACGGCGCCGCACCGACGCCGACGCCGGTGACTTCATCGGGCGAGAGCACCGCGTGCCCGCTCTCGTTGCCGTGGATGTCGAGTGCTGCCACCTTATAGTAGAAGCCGCTGTCCCACTCCCAATCGTCGTCGACGAAGAGCGGCGATGCGGGCGTCCCGATCCGATTCCCCGGCCCCGGCACGAAGCCGATCGTGTTGCCGCGGTACACCGCGTAGTGCGACAGGTCGTTCTCGCCGTTGGGGTCCCACGCCAGCGTGAGCGCGGCCGGGCTGACGACCGGCGTGCCCGCGAGGCCCAACGGTGTCGCCGGCGAGAGGTTGTCCACCGAGTAACCGCTGTCAGGAGCGCTGTCGTAGTAGACCCACGGCGTCGTCGTCTGCGCCATGACGAAGTAGACCGAGTGCTGCACCACCGCACCCGAGTCCGCGAGCGTGGGCACCAGGCCGATATAGAACGGCTGCTGGCGCGCCGGCACGGTCGCGACGGCTTCCCACACCACGAAGCTCGGGCCGGCGCTGGCCGAGGATGCACGCGCGTTCTTCTCCCCGGCGGCTGCTCGCCAGAACGCGCGCCCCTCCAGCGTGAGAACGGGAGCACCGCCCAACGTCGCGGGCAGCTCCGGCGACGGCGCGGCCTCGCGTCCTTCGTTCAACACGCGCGCGACCAGCGCCGGACTGTCGACGCGGCGAAAGACGTGGTAGTTGATCACGGGGTAGGGCGACGCACCTACTTCGTCGGAGAGGGCGCGCGTGAAGAAGAGCCGCGCCCAACCGCCCTGATCGCCCGGCACGTCGACGATGGCCTGGATATCGGGCGCGGGCGTGGAGTATTTGACGAGGTACGCGTCCTCGGCGCCTCCGCTCGGTATCGTGCCGCCGCCGAAGTCGAAGTCGCCCGAGCCGTACCCGATCACTACGAGGCCGCCGGAGGCGTCCGTCACACACGCGATGCCGTACTGGTTCTCCAGTGCGGCGCCGAAGCCGTCGCTCCAAAGATGATTGCCGGCGGCGTCGAAGCGCGCCGCGTATCCGTCGGTCCACCCCACGCCCGCGATGGGTCCGCCGCCCAAGTCGATCGCGACCTCGAAGTACCCCGCCATCGACACGTTGTCGTCGGCGTCCACGGCGACGCCGCCCGTGAACTGGCCGTTCCCCTCGCCGAAGCCCTGACTCCAGAGATGCCCGCCCGAGCCGTCGAGCTTGACCAGGAACGCGTCGAACCAACCCGCGCTCGAGATAGCGCCGCCGCCGAAGTCCACGGTCCCTTCGAAGTCTCCCACCAGCAGCACGTTGCCCTGGCTGTCCGCGGTGACGCCGATACCGTACTGATCCAGGCCGTCGCCGAAGCGGGCGCTCCACATATGGCCGCCGCCGCGGTCCAGCTTGACGACGAAGGCGTCCCACAGGCCGGCGCTCACGAGGGGGGCGCCGCCGAAATCCAAGGTCCCGCCGAATCCGCCCGTGGCCAGGATGTTCCCGTCGGCGTCGGTGGCCAGAGAGTAGGTCGCCTGCGCCGACGCGTCGCCGTAGCGATCGGCCCACTGGAGGTCACCATTGAGGTCGAACCTCGCGATGTAGATGTCGTTCGAGCCCGCGCTCGTGAGCGCGCCGCCGCCGAAGTCCACCTTGTTCGTGAACGGGCCGGTTAGGACCACGTACTTCTCGGTGTCCACCGCCACCGCGTACGCGAGCTGGTCGCCGGCATCACCGTAGCTCCGGCTCCAATCGTAGTTCCCGAAGGCGTCGAACTTGACCATGAACGCATCGAAGCCACCCGCGCTGACGAGCGGTCCGCCGCCGAAATCGATGCTGCCCTGGAAAATGCCCACCACCACGATGCTGCCGTCCGAGTCGTCGATCGCGACCGATTTGGCCAGCTGCCGGTCCGCGTCTCCGAAGCGCACGCTCCACAGGTGATTGCCCGCCGCGTCGAACTTGGCCACGTAAACATCCAGGTCCCCGGCGCTCGTGAGGGGGCCTCCCCCGAAATTCATCGTGCCGAAGTAGTCCCCCACGGTCACGACGTTACCCGCGGCGTCGACATCGACGTCGATTCCGTACTGGTAGTCGGCGTCCCCGAAACCACGGCTCCAGTCGTGGACCAGGGACTGGGCGTGGGCGGCGAACGGTTGAATGACGGCGGCGAGGAGCGTGAGTACGACGCGGGCGTGACGGTGCATGCGAGGCCTCCTAAAAAGGTGTTCGACGTCAGATGGGACGGATGGGGGGGCGAGAAATCACGGCGGCTCCGCCCGCTTTCGCGGGCGGGTCATTGCGCCCGCTTTCGCGGGCGTCACTTCCCGCGCTCGAACCAGTACAGGAGGTCGGTGCTGCTGGCCTTGGTGCCGCTCTCGGTCTGGACGGTCCACCGCGACGAGAGCGAGTACCGCGTCCGGAACGTGTTGGTGTGCTCGAACAGGCCGGCGGCGTAGCTCACGTACAGCTTGGGCGAGAGGTACTTGCCCGCCACGAAGGAGGTCTCGCTGACGTCGCTGCCGGCGTCGAGGTAGGCTTCATCCAGCGCGAGCTTCTTCCCGATGTCCCCCGCGATGTTGGTGCCCTGCTGCATGCCGAGCATCAGCGCGGCGTTGGTGAGCGCCGATTGTTCGCCGCTCGACCCCGAGGACGTCGAGCGTCCCAGCACCAGGTACGACATGATCTCGCTCTCCGACATGGGGGGATTCGAGAACACGGAAAACTCGGGACGGCGCAGCGTCCCGCGCAGGTTGACGCCCACCATCTCCCCCGACGCGGCCATCACGTTTTGCGTGGTCAGGCCGCGGTAGGCGCGCACGTCGAGGCCGGGGTTGTCGATGGCGCCCCCGCCGAACACGAAGCGCCCGGGGTCGATCGTCAGCTCGTTTCCGAACGCGCGGTACTTGCCGTCGATGATCTGGATCTCGCCCGTCCCGGCGGTCGGCCGGCCGGGCTCGTCGGCGACCTGGAGGCCGCCGGTCAAGCGGCCGCGCAGCCCGAAGCCGTTGAACGTGACGCTGTCGCCGAGCTCGACGCGCACGCGCGTGCTCACCCGCACGGTGGGCTTGGTCGCCAAGGTGTCTTCGACGAACACGACGTCGTTCGAGGCGGACGACGCCGACGCCGGCACTTGCGCGGTCTCGATGCGCGCGAAGGGCACGCGCATGCTCCCGCCGATGGTCGCGGTCCGCTCCTCGAGACGCACGTCGACGTCGGGCGAGACGAACACCTGCGCCTCGGGTTGATTGACGGCCTGGAAGCGCTCGCCCTTGGCGGTGAAGGTACCGTTGAGCCAGCCCCGGTCCGAGCGCGCGGACGTGGCGGCGATCGCCACGCGCCCGCCGCCCGAGGTCACGCCGCCTTCCAGCTCGACACTGCCGGTTCCGTCCGACGCGACGGAGATGTCGATATCGCGCAAGCGGATTCCCGAGGGGAGGTCGACGCGCGCGTTCTCGATCCGCGATTGTCCGACCACGCGAAAATCCCCCGCCGTGCCCGCGGGGGTGACGTGCGCGACGAGCGACCCCGACGCGTTGGTGAGCGAGGGGGCAAGCACGGCGAGCAGCGGGCCGACGTCGCGGCAGTCGACGTCGAGCCGGCCCTCGATCGGCTGCGCGCCCAACGAGTCCTGGCCGAGGACGAAGCCCGCGATCGCCAGGCTGCCGTCGATCGTCGCCACTTTGGCGCCGGCCCCGTCCACGTCGGCGTCGACGAGCGCGGAGACCTGGTCCGCGCCGGAGCGCGCACTCGCGCGCACGCGGTAGCCGACCTTCTTGTCTTGCAGCGCGATCTCCCCCGGACCCGCGCCCACATCGGCGCGCGCGAGGATGCGCCCCGACGGGTCGACGACCGCCATCGCGGTCGCCTCCAGCGCGCCCGTGACCTTGAGCCCCCGCCCGGGGCGGCGCTGCAATCGCGACAGCTCGAAACCGCGCAGGTCCGCGGCGACGTGAGTGCTGTCGCCGCGCCGCCATGAAACGCGCGCCGAAAGGCGCGCGCCCTCGGAATCGAGCACGAGGGAGTCCGTGCGCGCCGCGGTGCTCGAGACAAACACGCTCGAGCGCCCGTTGGTACGCCAGTCACCCAGCATGTCGTCGTGCACGCGGACGTCTTCGATCCATCCCGACCACGCCGAGTCCGCGAGCGCCCCGCGCAGCGTCACGGCGGCGCTCGCGCCCTTGCGCGCGACCAAGAGTGAGGCGGTGTGAGCGTCGCGCGGGCCGGAGGCGTCGACGCGCACCGTGTCGAGCACGGTCCCGCCGCGCGCGACCCCCAGGGCGAGCAGTCTCACGTCGGCGGGTGCGGCGAATGCGAAATCGGCATCGACGCGGCCCTTCATCTGGTGCACGGCGTACGCGCCTACGCGCACGCTGTCGGCGGCGACGTCGGCGGTCACACCGGGCTGCTTGCGCGTCCCGCGCATCGAACCCTTGAGCGAGACGGCGCCCGCGAGCGACGAGTCGATGACCGCCAGGTTCGGCGCCGTCACGTCGAAATCGATATCGATCGTGTCGCCGGCGTGGCCGTCCGCGACCACGTGAGCGTCACCCCATGCGACGCGCAGCGCCGCGACGTCCACCGCGTCGCCGTCGAACGCGATGTTCCCCGCGCCGGAGAGGGCGTGGCCGCGCAGCGTCCCCGAGAGCGACTCGAGTTTCAGACTGCCCTGCAGGTCGCGGGCTCGCCGGTGTCCCGCCGTCGTCGCGCGCATCGACACCGGCCCGTAGAGGTTCCAGCGCGCGGGTGTGAGCGTGGAGGTCTCGAAGTCGCTCATCGTAATGGCGGCGTCCCATTCGATGCCGGCGCGCCACGAGACCTTCCCGCGCGCCTCGAGCGACCCGTCGCCCACGCGAACATCGGCGCGGCGCACGTCGGCGGCCTGCGGCGCGTAGTCGCTGGCATCCAGGGTGGCGTCGACGGTGGCGTCGAGGTCGGGGATGTCGACGCGGCCGGCGCGCACCCCGCGCCCGCGCGCTTCGACGTCGACCTCGATGCGCTCCGGCGAGCCGGCCAGCCTTCCGCGCACCGACGCCGACCCCTGCGCGCGCGGCAAGATCTCCGCGAGCGACGGAATCTCGGCGTCGAGCCGCACGTCGGCGACCTCCGCCATGCTGCCTTCGAGTGTGGCGCGCGCGCTTCCCCACCGCACCGACGCGTCGGACGCCTCGATGCGGCCGCGCCCCACCTCGACGCGCGCGCGCGCCGAAAGCGGCTTCCCGCGCAGCGAACCATCCAGGGATTCGAGGTCGAGTCCGACGCGCAGCGAGTCCGCGCCGTGCGAGCCGGTGCCGCGGGCGCGGAACGAGACCGCACCCATCCAGTCCTCGGGGACGTCGGCCAGCTCGCCGACCTGGAGGGAGTCGCCGGCCAGCCGCGCGCGCCACGAGAGCGCCGGATCCCAGCGCACGAACGCGTGGCCGCGAACCACACCGCCCAGTACGCGCGCCTCGAGCGAGTCGACGGTGGCGGCGGTCGAGTTCCCCGACGCGCGCACGAACGCGCGTGCCTCCGCGAATCGCCACGCCGAACCGGAAACGCGGACGTCGGCCTGGTAGCCGTCGGGTCCGCCGCTCGCGGTAACCTCCACCTCGCGCAGATGCACGTCGCCAGGGGCGTCGACCGACGCGCGCCGTACGCGCACGCGGTCGGCGTGCACGGCCCACGGGGCCGTGGCGGTGTCGCGCGGAGCGGGGACGGCGCGCGCGCTGTCGTCCGGCTCCAGCGTGATGGCGACGCCCGCCCCGGCGATGGTCACGTCTTCGAGGTCGAGGCGGCGATGCCGCAACGCGAGTGGACGCCACGCCATCACCACGGTGTCGATCGATGCGGTCACCGATCCGGTGCGTACCTCGAGGCCGTAAAGCGTGAAGCGGCGCGCGAGCGTACCGTCGATCGACACCGCACGCACCGGCAGCTCGCGCCCGTTCGCCACCGAGAGCGCGAGCTTCGCGCCCGGTGTCGTGAAAACGATGAACGCCGCGAACAACACGACGAGTACGACCAGCGCGCCCGCGCCGATTGCCGCGATGCCGGTAATGCGCCGCGCGCGCGTCATAGGTCGGGCCCCATCGTGAAGTGGACCTGCCACGAGTCGTGGTGGATGGCGTACGCGAGGTCGAGGCGAATCGGCCCGACCGGCGACTGCCAGCGCAGCCCGGAGCCCACGCCCTGCTCCATCGTGCCTTCGCCCGCGTGCGCGAAGGCGTTGCCCGCGTCGTAGAAACCGGCCAGACCGAACTTACCCTTGATCGGCACCTGGATCTCCGCGGACGTCGTGAGCAGCAAGCGACCGCCGATCACGTAGCCCGCGTCGTCGAGCGGGCCCAAGGACTGGTAGTCGTACCCGCGCACGCTGTTGTCACCGCCCGCAAAGAAGCGGATCGTCGGGGGCAGCTCGCGAAACGACGGCGTCCAC
>DASPGK010000410.1:0-2973 GCA_035620655.1 Candidatus Krumholzibacteriia bacterium | reverse complement strand
ATGTAGTCGCGCTCGCCGGCCCCGTCTGGGAAGGACGCGGTCATGGCGGGCCACAGCGCGCGGAAGCGCGACGGTACGACACCGTCGACGCGCACCAGTTGCTCGCGGCCGCCGTGCGTGAGCGTGGCATACGCGCGCGTGATCTCGGGCGAAACGACCTCGACGTCCTTCAGTCGTCGGTCGGAGAGCAGCTCGCGCGTCAGAAAGCGCGCGTTGGGAATGTCGAAGTGCATCGACGTCACCCCGCCCGTCTTCAGGACCGAGACGTCGATGCCGAAGGGGAGCAGCACGATGTCGCCGCCGCCCGTCAGGTCTTCGTCGAGCGCTTGCTCGAGCACCGCGGTGCCGACCGACAAGAGCACCGTCATCACCATGACGCCGACCGCGAAGCCGAGCAGGAGGAACAGCGTGCGCTGGGGTCGCAGACGCAGTCCCTTGCCGATGAACGAAAGGGTGTTCACGTCGCCAGCCGCTCCATGTCGACGATACGGTCGGCCAGCTGCGCCGCGTGCGCGTCGTGGGTCGCCATGACGATCGCGAGGCCGTCGCTGCGGAGCTCCTGGATGAGGCCGAGGATCGACGCGCCCGTCTTGCGGTCCAGCTCGCCCGTCGGCTCGTCGGCAATCAAGAGGTCGGGGCGGTTGGATAGCGCGCGCGCGATGGCGACGCGCTGCATCTCGCCGCCCGAGAGCTGGTACGGGCGGTGGTGCACCCGGTGTGAGAGCCCGACGCGCGTCAATAAAGCGCCCGCGCGCGCGCGGCGCTCGGCCTTGGCGACGCGCGCTTCGATCATCGGCAGCTCGACGTTCTCCAGCGCCGTCAGCACCGGCAGCAAGTAGAAGCGCTGGAACACGAAGCCGATGCGACGCAGCCGCACCGACGCGCGTTGCGCCTCCGTCATCGCGGCCACGTCGGCGCCGAAGACCTCGAGGCGTCCGGAGCTGGGCGTGTCGATGCAGCCGAAGAGATTGAGCAGCGTGCTCTTGCCGCACCCGCTCGGGCCCATGAGGGCCACGAACTCGCCCGGCTTGACGGCGAGGTCGAACGCGCGCACCGCTTCGATCACGGACGCGCCCACGCGGTAGGTCTTGCCCACTCCACTCGCCCGAATCACGAGATCGCTCACTTACACGACCTCCTCGTGCAGCGTGCGGGGAATGTCAACGCGCGCCGCGAACACCGCGGGCAGGAGTGCCGCGGCGGCGCCGGCGATGCCCGTGATCAGCACCGCGAGCGCAATCTCGCGCGGCGCGGGAATGAAGAAGCGGTAGCCGGCGGGGAGGCTGGGCGATTGGGTGAGGATGCGGTCGAGGTAGCCCGCGAGGAGCCACCCCAGCACCGAGCCGACCACCGCACCCAGCGCGAGCAGCACCACACTTTCGCCCAGCACCATCCCGCGCACCGACGAGCGCCGGAAGCCCATGCTGCGCAGCGCCGCGATTTCGCCGCGTCGCTCGCCCACGCCGATGGTCAGCACGACCGCGATCAGGAGGAACGTGATGAACACGCTGATGGTCGAAAGGATCAGCGCGAACTGTTTGAAGTACGCGAGCTGCCCTTGCAGCGCTTCCATCAAGACGTCGATGGAGTACGTCGATAGCTCGGGAAACTGCGCGGCCAACGACGCGGCCACGGCGCGCTGCTCCTCGAGGGGGGCGAAGGCTGGATCGGCCTCGCCGGGAGCGCGGAGTTTCACCAAGACGAACGACGCGGCGTCGCGGGTCTCGGGGCGCAGGCGGTACAGCGCGGAGAGCGGCAGCACGAGCGTGCGCTGCTGCGCGAGGTCGAACTCGATGTCGATGATGCCGGCGACGACGAACGCCGCGGGACGTTCGGCGCCACCCCTTACGAACGCGCTCGTCAACCCGGGTACTTCGGCGCCCAGATCGATCGCGTCGCCCACATCCGCTCTCAGCGCCGCCGCGGCATTCTCGTTCAATAGAATGGGCACGAGGTCGTCGGCGCGAGGCGTGTCGATGTCGGCGCCGCGCGTGACGGTATACAGGGACTGGGCGCCGCCGTCGATGCCCATCGCGAACAGGGAGGTGGAGTCGGCGTAGAGTGTCGTGGCCAGGATGCGCAGCCAGCGCTCGACGCGCGCGTCGTCGTCGAGGGCGTGGGTGACGCGCGAGCTTCCGACGATCACCGCGTCGGTCGCGAAGGGAAGAGTCCCCAACGGGCACACGCGAACTTCGTAACCCACCGACGACAACACGCGGTAGAACGTCTTCTCCATCCCGCGCGAGAGCATCAGCATGTCGGCGAGCAGCGCCACCGCGATCGCGAGTGCGAGCACCGTGAATGCGGTGCGCAAACGGTGCCGCAGGACGTTGCGAATCGCCACGCGTGCCATCATCGCCCCAGCACCTCGCTGACGCGCAGCTTGAAGAGGTACGTCGTCGCCAGCGTGCCGACGGCGACGCCAACGAGAGTGGCCACGCCGTACGCGAGCGCCACGTGCGAGCCCGTGACGCTCGAGAAAACGAGAGCGGTGTCGAAGAAGCGCTGGTAGTGCGCGTTGACGCCGCGCGAGACGACGAGCGCGAGCAGCACACCGATGGTCGCTCCGACGTTGGCCAGGAGCACGGTCTCGCCCACCACGGTCGCGTATATGCGTGTGCGCGAGAAGCCGATCACGCGCAGGACGCCGAGCGACTTGCGCAGCTCCTGGACTTGCAGGAGCACGATCGCGGCGAGGAAGGCCGAGCCCGCCAAGATGGACAGGAACGAGATCGCCTTGTGGAAGTTCGAGATCACGACGAAGGTTCGCGAGGAACGCTGGGCGACATCGTCCGCGCGGTACGCGGTGTATCCGAGCTGCGCGGTGTTCAACGCCGCCACCATCGAGTCCACGCCGGCGCCGGGGGCGACGTCGAGCACGAAGCGGCTCACGCGGTCGCGACGGCCGGTGAGACGCTCGAGGTCGGTGATCGGAACCCACACCGACTTGCTCGTGCGACTGATGCCCGCCGG
>DASPGK010000409.1:0-2421 GCA_035620655.1 Candidatus Krumholzibacteriia bacterium | reverse complement strand
TATCTGGGATTCGGCGCGGCGCCGGGCGCGATCGGGGTCGGGAACCGGCGCAAGATCCAGGGCGCGGGGGGCGTGCAGATGGAACACACGCGCGCGCTCGTGGTTTCGCACGGCACCGCGGTGGTGCTGGATTCGATTCGGGCGCGCGACGAGTCGCCCGTCTCGCCGCACACGCACCTCGCGCGCATCTGCTTTCGCACGCCGACGCCGCCCGGGACGGCGAGCGCCGACGGCACCCGCGCGGGCATCGCCGACCCGCGCCGCTTCACCCGCGTCGTGGAAGCCTTCTCCGATCAGCGTGCGCGCGTGGACGTCGTCGATGACCCCACCGATCGCAATTGCTGGTATTCGCGCTGGTACGGCGACCTGCAGCGCGGCGTCGCGGTGCGCGTAAGCGCCGAGTTCGAGTCGCGCGTCGTGGTCGCTTCGGTGATTCGCGGCGCCGATGTCTCGGTGGTGCCGGTACGCTTGGACGCGGCGGACACGCTGATCGCCGTCGAGTCGCACGGCCGGCGCCGCTTGATTCGCGTGCGCTTCGATCCGTTTTCGATCGATGTGGGCGGGCGGGTCCTGGTGGGCCGCGGCGCCCAGGCCGCGTCCTTCGCCGAGGCGCGCGCGTCCGCGTCGCGCACCACGTCGACGCCGGATTGGCTGGACGAGCTGACGACGGGTTGAACCCATGACGCCGGTGCTCATCGTTGCATACTTCTTTCCACCTTCGGGCGCGGTCGGCATCTATCGTTCGCTCAAGTTCGCGAAGTATCTGCCGGAGTTCGGATGGCGTCCGATCGTGCTGACCACGGCGAACGGCAAGTTCCCGACCTATGACGCGTCGCTCCTGCGCATGATCCCGGAGGGCGTGCCGGTGCATCGCGCGCGCGGCGTCGAGTTCCTCAACGAGGGCTTCGACCGGCCGCAAGGGGCGCCGCCGGCAAAAACGCTGCGCTCGCGCATCCATACCCGCATCTACCTCGCGTGGCACGCGGTCGCGGTTCCCGACACGCGCGTGGGCTGGGTGTGGAACGCGTATCGGCACGCAAAGCGGCTCGTTCGCAGCGAGGGCATACGGCACGTGTACATTTCCGGCTACCCGTTTTCGTCGTTCCTGATCGGCGCCATGCTCAAGCGCGATCGTCAGCTTCGCGTCGTGATCGACTATCGCGATCCTTGGACGCAAAGCGTGACCTACGAACACAAGGGATTGAAGCGCTGGGTCGACCGCAGGCTGGAAGCGTGGCTGGTCCGCCGGGCGGACGCCGTAATCTCCAACACGCGCCATAACGACGCGCGCATGGCGGCTGAGTTCGGGGTCGGCCAGCCGCGCGAGAAGTTCGTCGCCATTCACAACGGGTTCGACGCCGAGGAGTTCGCGTCCGTCGCGCGCGAGCCGAACCCGAAGTTCACGATGACCTACGCCGGCGCTTTCTACTACAGTGTGGGGTCGGACTACTCGGGTCCGCTCGGCGATGCGATGAAGACCTATTCGCCGCTGTATTTCTTCGAGGCGCTGGAGGCGTTCTTCGTGCGTCGGCCGGAGGCCAAGACGCGGATGCGCGTGCGCTTCATGGGCGTGCTGGGTCAGGGGTACGATCCGGCGATTCGGTCGCACGGACTGGAGGGTGTGATCGAGCGGCTCGGATACATCGACTACGACGAGCACTTGCGGGTGTTGAAGAGCTCGGACGCCCTGCTGCTCGTGCTGTCGCGGGGCGAGAAGAGCCGGGGCTGGATCCCGTCCAAATTCTTCCAGTATCTGGGGACCGGGAACCCCATCTTGGCCATGACGCCCGCGGGCGAGGTACGCGAGATCGTCCAGGAGACGGGCGCGGGCGTGTGCGTCGAGCCGGACGACGTCGCCGGCGCTTCGCGCGCGATCGAAGGGCTCTTCGACGCCTGGCGCTCGGGCGCACCCGCGCAAGCCCCCGACGCCGGGGCGGTATCGCGGTACGAACGGCGTAACCTGACGCACGCGCTGGCGCGCGTTCTGGAGCGATCATGAAGATCAGCATTTTCGGGCTGGGATACGTGGGCTGCGTTTCGGCGGCGTGCTTCGCCAAGAACGGCCACACCGTGGTCGGTGTCGACGTCAACGCCGACAAGCGCGAAATTCTGGCCGCGGGCCGCTCACCCGTGGTCGAGAAGGACCTCGACGCCCTGATCGCGGAGGGCGTCGCGAGCGGGCGGCTTCGCACCGCGGCGTCGGCGGCCGAAGCGATCGCGCACAGCGACGTCTCGCTCGTGTGCGTGGGGACGCCGAGCCGTGCCAACGCGAGCCTCGACCTTGGCTTCGTCGCGCGCGTGTGCGAAGAAATCGGGGCGGCGCTGCGGCCGAAGTCGGATGCGCACGTGGTGTGCGTGCGCAGCACGATGCTGCCGGGCAGCACCGAGGAGGTCGTGATACCGGCGCTCGCGCGCGGCTTC
>DASPGK010000408.1:0-2005 GCA_035620655.1 Candidatus Krumholzibacteriia bacterium | reverse complement strand
GGGAGCGGGTGGGGTGCGCGGCGTGCTCATGGTGGACCAGGCGCCGATCGGGAAGACGCCGCGCTCCAACCCCGTGACATACGTGAAGGCATTCGCCGAGGTGCGCGATGTGTTCGCCGCACAGAAGAAGGCGGTCAAGCGCGGGTACAAGTCGGGGCGCTTCAGCTTCAACGTGGCGGGCGGGCGCTGCGCGCGCTGCCAGGGGATGGGCTTCGAGCGCGTCGAGATGCACTTCATGGCCGACCTGTTCGTGCGCTGCAGCGAGTGCGACGGCAAGCGCTTCAACGCGGAGACGCTCGAGATCGCGTACCACGGCAAGAACCTCGCCGACGTCCTCGACCTCACGGTCGACGACGCGATCGGGCACTTCGCCGAGCACCGCGAGCTGGTGGACAAGCTGGGCGTCCTGTCCAAGGTGGGGCTGGGGTACCTGCGCCTCGGCCAGCCCTCGACCACCCTCTCGGGCGGGGAGTCGCAGCGCATCAAGATCGCGCGCGAGCTCTCCGAGAACGTCGAGGGCGGCTTCGTCTATATTCTCGACGAGCCCACCACCGGGCTGCACGTGGCCGACGTGGCCGTATTGATCCGGGTGCTGCGGGAATTGGTCGAAAGGGGCAACACGGTGGTGGTGGTGGAGCACAATTTGCAAGTGATCGCGCAGTCGGATTGGATCGTCGACCTGGGGCCCGAGGGCGGGGCCGAAGGGGGACGCGTGGTGGCGGAGGGGATACCGTCCGACGTGGCCCGCGTCGAGGGTTCGTACACCGCCGAGTATCTGCGACGCTACCTGGGCGTGCGCAAGCGGAGGAACTAAGTGAAGCTGCTCGTCACCGGGGGCGCCGGCTACATCGGGTCGGTGGTCGCCGAGTCGCTGGTCGCGCGCGGGCACGAAGTCTGCGTGCTCGACAACTTGACGACCGGTCATCGCGACGCGGTGCCGTCGCAGGCGCGCTTCGTCGAAGGTGACGTGCGAGACGCGTCCGCGCTGGGTACCGCGCTGGGAACCGGCACCGACGCGGTCCTGCACTTCGCGGCCTCCAGTGTAGTGGCCGAGTCGGTGGCGCGGCCGCTCGATTACTTCGACAACAATGTGGGCGGTTCGGTGTCGCTGTTGCGCGCCATGGAGAAAGCGGGCGTCACGCGCATGGTCTTCTCGTCGACCGCCGCCGTCTACGGGGCGCCGGACGAGCTCCCGATCGAAGAAGCGGCGCCGTGCGCGCCGGAGAACCCGTACGGGTGGAGCAAGCTCATGATCGAGCGCGTGCTCGAAGCGTCGCGCGCCGCGTGGGGACTCGGGTACGTGGCGCTGCGCTATTTCAACGCCGGCGGTGCCACGGCCGCGCGCGGCGAGGACCACCGCCCCGAGTCGCACCTGATTCCCGTCGTTCTGGACGCGGCCCTGGGCACGCGCGCGTCGGTCACCGTGTTCGGCGACGACTACGCCACGCGCGACGGTACCTGCCTGCGCGACTACATCCACGTGTCCGACTTGGCGGACGCGCACGTGCTCGCGTTGGACGCGATGGCGAGCGGCTTCTCGGGCGCGTTGAACCTGGGCAGCGAGGCGGGCTTCACCGTGCTCGACGTGATTCGCGCCACCGAGCGCGTCACTGGGCGGTCGGTCCGCTACGAGGTCGGCCCGCGACGCCCGGGCGACCCACCGGCGCTGGTCGCGTCCTCGCGCCGGGCCTCGGGGGTGCTGGGATGGCGGCCCCGAGCCAGCGCCCTCGACGAGATCGTGCGCTCCGCGCACGCGTGGCGTTCGGCCCATCCGCAGGGCTACGCGCGCTAGCCCATGGGTTGACAGAATCGCCGCAATTCGTTACAGTGGTTGCGGTTCGGTCACGCGCGCGGGCTTCGTGAAGCGCGACGTGGGGCGCCGAACCACACCCGGGGTTCCCACCCGCCGTGCGACCCTCCCCGCGCGTCCATTTCTCTAGACCTTGAGGCCTTTCGCGGGTGGCATCCGCCCGCTCGACGACTCTGTAGCGAGGTTTCCGTGTCC
>DASPGK010000407.1:0-14015 GCA_035620655.1 Candidatus Krumholzibacteriia bacterium | reverse complement strand
GCGGTGCCGTCTTCGGCCACCATGGAGGCGGGGCGCGGCGCGGGGGCCTCGAAGCGCACGCGGCCGCTCGAATCGAATCCCCGCGCGACGAAGAAGCCCATGCCGGCCACGAACGCCGTCGCCGCGACGGCGGTCACCGCGAACCCGATCGCCCAGTCACGTCGCGTCATACTGGAAATGTTACCAGAAGAGGTAGTCGAGCGTGACGTAGAAGCCGTCGATCTCGTAGCCGGGGCGCGAGTCGAGTCGCGAATTGGCGTTGGTGTAACCCGCCGAGAGACCCAGGCCGCGGTAGATGGCCCAGGTCGCGGAGGCTTCGAAGCGCCCGGTCCAGAACCAATCGTCGCCGTTCTCCTTGTCCAAGGAGAGGCGGCCGGCCAGGCGCGCGCGCACGCGCGGCGAGAACGTCATCGCGATCGCCAGCTCTTCGTGGAAGCTCAAGTACTGGCGCGGGTCGTAGTAGCCGCCGTCGGTGGTGCGCTTGAAGCCGTAGTAGCCGAAGCCGGTCGACGAGCTGAAGCGATGATTGAGATCGATGGGCAGACGCCACAGCGGCTCCCAGACCACCCGCGTTGCCAGGCCGATCGAGCTGTTGTCGTCGCTGTACCACGCCGATTCGAACCCCGAAATCCACAAAAGGTTCGTTCGCAAACGCTGGTCGAGGCCGGCGGAGAGCTCGGCGCGCGAGATACCGCGGAAGATCGCGTCCGGGTTGTCGATGGAGCCGCGCGAGACGCCCACGTCGATGCGCGTCCAGTCGCGCGGGGTGAGCGTCGCGTAGGCGTCGAAGACGAACAGGTTGAATTCGTCGAGCCAGAAGCTCTCGGGTCCCAGTGCGGCGCGGTCGTACGAGTTCAGTTGGTAGCCGGCGGTCGCACTCATCGCGAGCGCCTCGGAAAACTGCCGCTCGAGTACGGCGCCAAACCAATTGCGCGATACCTCGGGGCGCCCGGGCTGCTCGAAGTTCGCGTGGCCGTAGACGCCGCTTATGCGCGTCATGAGATCGGGCGAGAAGCCGCCGCGAAACGTGTGATACCGGCGCTCGATGTCGTCGCTGTCCTTATTGCGCTCGTAGGTGTACGAGACGCCGGGGGCCGCGTCGTGTTCGATCTCGGTCTTGATCGCGTCCAGCGCTGGCGCGGGGGCGGAGTCGGCCAGAGCGACGGCGCGATCGGGGCGGCCCATCCAGCGCTGCGCTTGCATCAATCCCGCGCGCGCTTCCAGTTCGTCGGGGTGGTCCTCGAGAATATCACGGTACTCCGCGGCGGCCGCGCGCTGCCGCCCGGACCAGTTGATCACCTGCGCCTTGCCCAAACGCGCGTCGAGATTGGTCGAATCCGCGGCGAGCACTTCGTCGTACAAGCGCTCCGCTTGCTCGTGGTCGTCGCGCCAGCTCACCAGGCGCGCGACGCCGATCTTGGCATCGAGGTCGTCGGGGTGTTTGGCGAGGTGCGAGCGGTACCACATCATCGCCGAGTCCGGCTCGTCCGACCACGTGTACTGGTTGCCCAACTCCACGCCGATGTCGTCGGCGAGCGGCGGGTAGAACGCGATCGCGCGGTGATAGAGACGAATGGCATCCTTGTGGCGGTCGGCCGCGGCGGCTGCGCGCGCGCTGTCGAGTACCGCCATCGCGCGCGGAAGGTCGGGCGCGATCACGGGGTCGGGAATAGCGACGCGTGTGGTATCGGACGCTTGCGCGCGCATGCGCGACATTCGTTTCGCGTCCGCGTTGGCGACCCCGAGGAGCGACGCGCACGCGAGCGCCACCGCGACCGCCCGCGTCACAGCGCGTCACCCCGGATCGGCTTCCATCGCACCGGCGACTGCTTGGGTGTGCGCATCATCGCGCCCGGCGTCGAGATCGACGTCACGATGGCCATGATGATCCAGTAGATCAGCGGGTAGAACACCGCCGTGAAATAATAGAGCGGGATCTTCTTGTCGTAGCGACGATCGAGAATCACGCCCGTCAGTAACTGGACCAAGCACATCGTGCCGATCAACATACCCCACCAGTTCGGGATGGGCGACGCGCCCACCGGCGGATAACCGACCCCGTAGCAGAAGATCCACAGGGCCGTCAGCACGACGAAGCAGTACGCCCAGGCAATCGAGAGCCACGATTCGATGAGCAACGGCCACAAGCGCCGGCGCTGCCACGTCGTCGCCTCCATGCCGTGGCGGCGAAGCACCTGCGCCAAGCCGCGCGCCCAGCGGCGGCGCTGGTGCCACAGGCCTTGGATCGTCGAGGGCACGCGCATCCACACCACCGCGCGCGGCTCGTAGCGAATGTCCCAGAAGCGAAGCTGGAGCTTCCACGAGAGATCGATGTCCTCGGTGGCCATGTCGGGGCTGTAGAAGCCGACGTCGATCAAGGCAGTGCGATGGAACGCACCCACGACACCGCTCATGGTGAGAATGCGGCCCCACACGCGCTGCGCGCGGCGCTGAAGCGAGATGATGGCGGTGAACTCGATCGCCTGCAGCTTGCTCAAGATGGTGTCGCGGTTGTAGACCCGCGGGTTGCCGGTGACCGCACCCACGCGCGGGTACTTGAAGTGCGGCACCACGTGGCGAAGGATCAACGGATCGGGGACCGCATCCGCGTCCATGATCAAGAGGATCTCGCCGTTGGTGCAGCGCAGGCCGTCGTTCAGCGCCATCGCCTTGCCCTCGTTGACGAGCTTGCGCACCAAGCGCACCTGGCCCGCGCGCACGAACGGAATCACTTTGGCCGAAGTCTCGTCGGTGCTGCCGTCGTCAATGATGACGACTTCGTAGTCCGGGTAGTCGATCTTGAGGATGCCCTCGATGGACTCCGCGATGTGCTCGGCTTCGTTGAAGGCGGCGATGACGACCGACACCTTGGGCGTGAACTTGGGGTCGACCTCGGGCTTGTTGATCGGGCGCTCGCGGCGGAAGTGATACAGCATCGACACCAGCACCAGCACGCCGCTCGAGATCAGCGGGTACCACGCGAAAAACGAGAGCAGCGCCAGGTAGACGACGTTGGACTCGATCGCGTCCAGGATGCCGATGATGTCGATCATCGCGCTTCGGGCCCCAGCTCGGAGACGCGCAGGAGCTTGTGCTTGACCACCGTGTTGGCGTCCGCGATCTCGACCACATGGACTTCGATGTAGCTCGCAGCGCGTACCGCCTCCTCGCTCTGCGCGATGATGGCGCGGCCCAGGAAGTCGTTGGCGGGCGGCTCCGCCGCCGTGCGGCGCTCGCGCCGCTTCCCGAAGCGCGCGATGCGAATATTATGGAGGATCCACAGCGCGTCGAAGATCGTGATGACCGCCACGATCGACCCCACGATCATCAAAGTTCGCTTGGTCTGATCCGTGACCGGCTGCTGCATGACCAGGTACCAGTAGTACCCGAACACGACCCACAAGAGCGCGCCGAGGAGAATATGAAGTATCGTGCGAGTCATCGAAAAGCGACTACCGGTCCAAAGAGATACGGATAGCGTTTGCTGGAATTGCAATGCCCATGCCCCGAGCGAATTCGGGGTCGAAGGGGACAATCGGGAGGGATACTACCCGATCGCGGAGCGACGCGTGGGGTCGGTCACCCGGCGACCGCGTCGGTGCGCCACGTTTCGCCCCAGGGCGGCTCGGGGATAGGGCAGATAGCGCCCCAACGCTTCTACTTCGAACCGGAAACGCCGGCGGTTCGGGGACGGTGCCTTGACGCATGGTGCGCGCCAAGGGTGATCGACTTGCTTGCGCGACAGTGGTTGGCTATCGCACGGCCCAGGCCGCACCGCCACGCATTCGTATCCATGGAAGAGGCGTGCGGCCCCGAAAGCCCAACGAAACTGGATGATGCCACGAGCAGAGAGCCCAGCCCATTTCTAATGGGCGTTTACGAGAGATAAGTCTATACTTGACACTACCCAGAACACGCGCTAGTCTCCGCGATGCGGAGAGCTATGCCAGGGGGAGTGAGGTGGGGAAGAACTGGCAAGCCGAGATGAAGCGTGAAGTTTCCACAAGATCCAGACGAGCAAGAAGAAGCCGCGATGCGTGTTCCATGGGTCTTGATAGCTGCGGTCGTAACATCGTCATGGCCAGTTGGCGGAGCGCTGGGCGACGACTATTGCGGAGGACACGCGACCGAGGTATCCGTCTTCGGCATCGATGCAATTCAAGGGACTATCGAAGTAGTCCCGACAAAGCAGGTTGCCGAGTTTGACGTCTGGATCGGTATTGATTACAACAGCGCTTTCTGGGTCCAAACCGGATGGCTTCGTTACCCGCAGAATCCCGTGCCCCGGGCGTATTTGGAGTATAAGACCGATTCGGGCTATCACCCTCCCGAGGCCGTAATAGGGAACGCGGTGAGCGGAGCGTACGCGATATTCCGCTCCGGCGATCGCCTTTTCATAACGATCTATGGACTAGTGTATGCGAATCTACCATGGTCTGATTTCAATCGCTACCCAATGTGCCACGTTCAAGTCGGCGCCTCCACCTGGCGGACAGATCAGCACGTGCCGGGCGAGCCGGGGAATAGTTGTGAGATCAGCAACGTGGGAATCCATCACCAGGGATATCTGGAATACACTACGCCGACTCTGTATGCACTCACGACTTGGTCATGTGGCGATGTTAGCATAGCTGGCGGTAGCGTGTGGATATGGGACAGGCGAAGTTTGAATCAAGACGTGTGTCCGCCCTGAGGCACGAAGCACGCATGTAAGTGTTGGCAGGAGAAGGCAGTGATTCCAATCGCAGGACTTGTGGGGGTCGCCGCACTTGTGACCGTCGTCAGCGCGCTTGCTGGCGCCTCCAGGCCAGGCAGCCCGATTTCTATCGTCGAGATCGAGTCGGGTACAAAATCACGACTTGGTACTGCGACAGTCGTCGCGCGTGCCGTAGGAATCATCGGAGTCAGCACCATTGACGTAACCACTGCGAAGCTTGTTCAGTACGAGGATCGTGCGTCTTTTGGACCGTTTTCAAGCGGAACAGGTTGGTTGCTTCGGGCCGACGTACGGTTATCGAACGAGGTCGATGTCGTGCAACTTGATCTTAACGTTATCATTGACGACCAGACAAACTGCTTGGTGGCAGCGTACACAAATCCGAGCGACTCGTGGGTACCTCCCGTCCTGGAATCTCCATCACTTGACGAAATCCTGCAGTCTCATGGGTGGAACATGGGTCCCGAGATTCCCGATAGTATGGTGTCCACAGTGGCTGACGCGCTGAGCGCGGCTTGGAAGAACGAAGGCTTGAGTCCGACCCAGGTTGGGCAATTGATCGCTCGACCACGATGGATCTCGGCACAGTTCCCTGCCCGGTTCGTTAATGGGGAAGTTGTTCCAATTCGCCCAACGGAAAGGGTGTGGATTATACAGGTTTGCGGGACCAAGACAAGCCATACAAGAACGAGCGATGGCGACCAGTACTACTCGGGGCGTGTTGTACAGCTCTTAGACGGCACGCTGGAGTTTGCATGGGGCTTTCCAATGCCGTAGCGCCGTTCATCCTTTTGGAGGATGCCAGGGCATCATGTCGAGAATCCTGTGCGGCGTGATAGTAATCGTCGTGTTGGGGACGTACTCGCGTGCACTACCCGGTGAGCCTTACGGGTGCACTTGCTGTAGCGCGACGAGCATCGGTGACCTCGCCGGATTCTGGTACTCGGACTTCCACGTCCTGTGCAGGGGCGCCGAGTTGCAGGCAAGTCTCAAGACCTGTTATGGACTCAATTACACCGCGAATCCAGCCGATTCCGTGGCCTTATACGCTGCGGATAACCCCTGGGGTCCAGCGAGCCGGGTACGCGTGGAGAAGCCCCTTTCCGAACCACCGCCGCCCGAAGGTGCGATCGAGTCAGTGTTTCACTACCTATTCCCGGAGCCGGACTGCTACTACTATTGGTTGGACCACGGACCCGGGGGCTTTCCGGCGCTTCGGGATCCGTATGGTCTCAAGCCGAACGATGATCAGCCAATATGCTACGACTGGTGGTTTTGGCTGGAGGGTAGACCTGTGTTCGACGCTCCAGACATCATTGCATTGACCGACCCGGGCCTCGATAACGGGAGCAAGCTTGAGGTCTCGTGGGAGTTGTCGAACGACGATGCGCTGGTGGACCAGTACAACGTCTATCGGGCCGCTGGAACCCTGGAATCCCACGACGAGTTCCGCTGGCTCCGGACCGTGCCCCATGGTACCTCGAGTATCGTCGACTCCAGCGTTGTTGCCGGCGTACCGTTCGTTTACATGGTTTCCGCTGCGCATCACGGAAACCATGGCGGAACGGGTGGTGTGAACCGGGGGATATGGAACGACTTCAGCGCTCCCGCGCAAGGCGCGTCGACCAATGACTTTCCGATTATTCAATGCTACGCACGACAGTCCGTGTCTGGCGGCCTGGATTCCGTGGACGAAACGCCTGCGATCGGCTGTCCTCAAAGTGACTGGGATCAGGTTGTCGTTGAGATCCTGCTGGACCCGGCGGTATTCGCGGGGGTTGCTGCGACGGCTTTTCAGTTGTCTGAGCCGGTCAACGAGACGATCTTGTTCCATTCGGCCGGCGCGCCGATCACGGCTGACTCAAGCGTGAGCGTTGTTCCGCCAAACGTTGAGTTCGCCGACGGATACGGGAGAACCACGTTCACCATCCATGGTTTCAGCGGGTGCGGCGTCGACTCGGCAGTCGTGAGTGTCTATGGCATGCAGTTAGGTTACGCCCACCTCAACATCAAGAGCCCCGACGTGATGCTAGGCGGCGTCACGAACGGACGAGTGGACCTGTTGGACTTCGGCACTCTTGGGGCGAGCTATACCTCGCCCCCAAAGCTGTACAACGCGTGCGTGGACTATGAGGCCGCCGCCGGTGAGATTAATCTCAATGATTTTGCTGCTTTCTCTGCACACTGGGGTCACGCCGCACCTGGTGGAGAGTCCGCGCCGGAAGCGGCGAGTACCGCTGTTTCGGGGACGGTCGCGTTGGAGTTCGAGGAGTCGCATCCGTTGCTGGGTGAGCATACGCTGCGAGCGACGATGAGTTTCGAAGGTGTGCCGCCGTTCAAGGCGGCGATGTTCGCTCTTCGCAACGAGAATCCGAAACTGGAATTCGTTGGCTGGACGGAGTTGCCCGGCTACGCCGGCGAGACGATTAGCACGGAGACCATCCGGGACGGTCGCCGGGAAGTGTTCATCGGCGTTTTTGACGGGGACGCGACAGGTGGCGACGTCACACTCGGAACCGCGGTGTTTCGTGTAGTGTCGGATCAGCAGTTGGTGCTGACTGATGAGGACCTCGCATTGGTGACGGCAGACCTCCTATCGAGCACGGATCAGCGGAGTACGCTGGCGTTGGATGCGGTGGCGGTTCGGCGCTCGGTGGCATCGGTGGAGTACAAGAACGAGCTGGCGCAGAACTATCCGAATCCGTTCAACCCGACGACGACGATTTCGTTCTCGCTGGCACAAGCGGCGGATGCAAGCCTGTCGATCTATGACGTGCGTGGCGCGCTGGTGAAGTTGCTGCACAATGGGCGAGCGGAGCGCGGGATCCATCGCGTCGTGTGGGACGGCTCGAGCAACAGCGGTCAGAAGGTCGCGAGCGGCGTTTACTTCTACAAATTGGTCGCCGGGTCGTTTACGGATACGAAGAAACTGACCCTTATCAAATAGCCCCTACTTCAACAACACCATCTTCCTCGTCCGTGACTCGCCGCCCGCGCTCAATTGATAGAGATACACACCCGAAGCGACGCCACGACCGGCGTCGTCGCGGCCGTCCCAGGTTGCGGTGCCGGGGCCGGCGTCGCGCGATTGGTCGAAGAGGGTGCGCACCAGCGCACCGCGCACGTCGTAAATGCGCAGCGCCGCGCGACCGCGCGTCGCCAGCTCGAAGCGAATGGTGGTCGAGGGATTGAAGGGATTGGGGTGGTTGGGATGGAGGGTGAGTGCGCTCGACGCGGAGGGCGAAGCGCCCGTCGTGGTGTTGGAGAGGCCCTCGAGCGCCCACACTTCGTTCTTCACGGCCCCGTCGGTCCCGCCGAAGACGATCAAGCGATCGTTGGCGCCGTCGTAGATGCCGGCGGCACCGGCGCGCGGGGTGGGTGGGGTTCCGGTCGAGGGAAGCTGCGTCCATTCATTGGTCCACAGGTCGTACACCCAGACTTCGTTGAGCAACCCGGAATTGCCCTGACCGCCGAACACGGTCGCGCGGCGGTTGGCGGCGTCGTAGACCATCGACGAGAAGAAACGCGCGCTGGGACGGGGCAACGCGGTCAATTCGGTCCAGGTGTCGGTGTCGAGGTCGAGCGCCCACAAGTCGCCCAGCGGTCCGGCGTTGTTCTGCCCGCCGTACATGATCATGCGGTGCCCGAATGCGTCGTAGCAGGCGGCGTGGAGGCAGCGCTCGCCCGGCCCCGCCGACGAGACGTCGGTCCACGTCTGCGCCTGGTCGTTGAAGCGCCACACGTCGTCGAAGCGACCGGCGTTGGTGAAGCCCGCGAACGTCACGAGATCGCGCGCGACGGGGTCGAAGGTGTAGCCCACGCCGTAGCGAATGTTGGGCGGACCGCCGGTCGGTGTGAACTGCGTCCACGAGTTACCGGATAGATCAAAGGACCACACGTCGTTGAAGAAATTGCCCGCGGTTTGCCCCGACCAGGTGATCATCTGATGGCCGTTGGGGTCGTAGACGCTGGCGGGGAACAAGCGCGGCGCGGGAGCGGGCGGACCCGCCGCGGGCGTCAAATTGACCCACGATTGGGTATCGAGATCGAAGCCCCAGACGTCGTTGAGCACACTCGCGGTCCCCGACGTCGTCCCGGCGAAGATCACCATACGGTTCTCGACCGGGTCCCATATGGCCGACGCGTTGCGGCGCGCGGAAGGGGCGGTCCCCGCCCCGGGGGTCAGGTTGACCCACGTCTGCGCGCGGGATTCGGTCGCGCAAACCAATGCCAGCAATACGGCCGAGGAGCGGATCGAACGCGTCATGGGATGGCCTCCGAATGGGTTGAGCTGCCAGGGCGACGATGCATCTACGAACCCAGGGGGTGGTTCGGATTGCGCGTTTGGTCGCGCGCGCGCAAGGGAGCCTTACGGGCGAGCGAAGAATTTACGGCCATGCGCAAGTGGGCTGTTGGCGACAGGACCCGCGCAGAAACTACATCCTCCGCAGGCGAACCGGCTCGCTGAAGGCCTCGGGGGTCTTCGCGTACTTGCGCACCAGATCCTGGAGGTCCTTGGTGGGTGCCGTTAGCAGCACCGCCCCGTCGAGCGGCACGTGGTCGATCGCGACCTTCTTCTGGGCGACCATGGTCGAGAGCCACTCGGCGTCGAAGTCCGCCACCCACAAGGTGTCCACGGTTCGCTCGATCTTCAACACATTATGAACCCGCATCAAATGATCCTTATAGAAGCCGTTCTCGGTCTGCGGCTCTTCCGGGTAGATGTCGAGGAAGGTCGAGCCGCCTAGTTCTACCAAAACCGCGTCGAAGCGCGCCTGCGACCCGCCCTCGTCGCACAGGAGCGTGTAGTTGCCCAGTGTCGTGTCGACGAAGGTGAACACGAACTCTTCGTCGTCCTCGGCCACCCACGTGCCGACCAGCTCGGCGTCGAACGCGGCGATGTCGTCGGTGGCGAGAGAATGGAGCGATTGGACGTAGCATCCAACGGCGGTCAAACACACCGCCGAGACGGCCAGAACAAATCGAGATCCATACGGCGCGGACATAACGGCAGGAAATCCGCAACTATCGTAGCGCGCCGAGCCGCGCGAGCGCAAGGGGCTTAGTGCGCGCCGCCCCACATCTTCTCGCCCGCCTCGATCTTGACCGATAGCACGTTCTCGCGGGTGGGCAGCGGGCAGGTCGCGAAGGGCGTGAACACGCACGGCGGGTTGTACGACCGGTTGAAGTCGATCACCGTGTTGCCCTCGGCGTCGGGGGCCGGAATGTAGACGAAGCGCCCGCCGCCATAGGTGTCGTGGCCGTTGGTGGCGTCGCCGAACACGATCCACATGTCATCCTCGGACTCGGACAGCGGTTCGAGGCGGTACTCCTGGTTGCGCAGGGAGAACACCAGCACGCCGGGGCAATCCACCACTTCGTCGAAGCCCATCACGTTGGGCACGGTGAGCTTCTTGGGGGGGTCATAGCGCTCGAGGTGCGCGGGGACGAGCCACTTGCGGTCGACTTTGTAGCGCTTGATACCCTTGAACTCCTTGCGCACCGGACTCTCGGAGTCCTTCACGCGCAGGTAGAGAGTGCCGGGGCGATCGATCACGTAGAACTTGATGGTGCCGAGCGAGATCTCGGTGGGGTCGCCGTCCTTGTCGGTGGCGAGGGCCATGGCACCCGCGCGCTCCTCGCCGATCATGAGACGCGCGCCGGGATCGGGCTCCAGCCGCGCCGCGCCGTTCTCGACCACGATCCAGCCCGCGTGCGCGGGCGCACTCGCGGGGAACACGCACTCGTTGTCCTCGGCCGAGCCGAAGCGGTGGCGTCCTTCTCCCAGCGGAAAGAGCCCGACGAGGGAGAGGTAGCCGTCTTCCTTGGTCAAGCGCTGGATGCGCCCGCGATACCATTCCTCGACGGCGGCCTTGTGATCGTCCTTCCCCCTCGCCATGCCGAAGCCCCCCGTGCCGGCGCCCACGGCCCCGGTGCTCACCCCGACGCCGCCCCCGCTCCCGCCCATCGCGCCGCCGAAGGTGGTCGATCCACCGCACCCGAGCGCGGAAGCCGCCACCGCGGACGCCATACATACCGACACCGTCCATGTGAAACGCACGAGAATCTCCTTCTGGTAGGGCGCGAAGGCTCGATGATGGCGACCGGGGGCATCGAAAGTCAAGGGCCCCCAGCCGCGATCAGAATCGCAGGGTCAGAGAGACCGTGGGAGCGGTGGCCTGCGCGTCGTCGTCGCACTCGTGCCGGTCGACCAGCAGCTCCGCGATCGCGTAGCCGAAGAACGCGCCCGAGACGACGTCGGACATCCAGTGGCTGCGCGAGTCGACGCGCTGCAAGCCCGCCGCCACCGCCAGCGTGTAGCCGGGAATCTCGACGTACCAGTGGGGATGGCGGCCGGCGGCGGTTCCGGCCAGCGCGAACGCATTGGCCGTGTGCCCGGAGAGGAACGAATGCATGTCGGAGTTGGTCGGAGAGGTGAGAAAGTCGAAGTCGTGCGGGCCGCGCTCGGTGTGCGGACGCGCGCGCCCGATGACCATCTTGGCCGCGACGTTGAGCACGAACGAGAACGCGCCCGCCTCCGCCATCAGGGCCGCGGTGTCGATTACATAATCGTCGTCGGCGATGACACCGCCCAGCGCCACCGCCCCGATCACGACACCGTAGGTAATGATCGCGTTCTTGTTGCTCTCGCCGTACCAAGACGCGAGGCGCGAGATCTGGTGCATGGCGTTGTACGGGAACGAATCGGGACGCCGCTGCACCATGCGATCGATGTCGTCGTCCCACCAGATGATCGACGCGCCGGTCAACGTCACCGCACCCAACGTAACGTACGCGCTCTCCTCGGACATATCGAAGGGGGCTTCGAACAGGGCCGCGAAGTCGTCGTCCACCGACGACCAGGAGACGTCGCACTCGTCGGCGCGCGCGGGCGCCGCGAGCGCGATCAGCCACGCGACTATCCAGATGAGCAGCGCGCACGCGCCGCGTCGCATCAATCGCGCCATCGGAGCCTCGCCTGCACCATCAGCGTCAAATCGAGCGACGCCCCCGCGGGGTGATAGCGCACGTCGGCGTCGAAGACGTTGCGCGCGATGACGTCGACCCAGAGCTGCTCTCGCCACATGCCGTGCTGCACCATCGCGTCGACGAAAGTCGCCCCGCCGACTTCGGAGTGATACGTGACCCAGACCCCGCGGACGTCGCAGGTGGCACCGTCGACGCCCGCGTAGTCGTTCCATAGCGTGGGCGAATAATGACACACGCGGGCCCAGAATGCCCACGTCGGACGCGGGCGCGCCCACAGCGTGTAGCGCAGGCGGTGGCGCGGAACGGTCTGCCACATGGCGCCGAAGGCGGGGTCGGAGTCGAACTCTTCTACATAAGCCCACGAGAAATCGCCGCCGGAGTTGTCCCCGAGCGCGTGATAGAGGCGCGTTTCGATGGTGGCGACGTTGCCGCTCTGCCCGGTGACGACGCGCGTGGGCGCATCGAAGGAGCACGTCGTGTCGTCGTACGCGAACGCGCGCGTCTCGACATACGCGTCCTCGAAGCGCCGCAGCCCCAGGTCGAGAGCGACGCCTCCCATGATGCCGCTCGACGACCAGCCCGCGTCGGCCGCGAGGACGCGCGTGCGCGCGATGGGTCCGTCGATCGAATAGGACTCGCCTTGGCGCGCGAGCACGTCGTAGCCGCGCTCCGACCACAGCCACAGGTCGTCGTTCTCGGTGAACAAACGCTCCTGGAGCGCCACGCGCACGCGCACGGTGTCCGCCGGTCGCACCACCCAATGCAGGCGCGCCGCGGCCGAGAGCGCGTCGTCGTCGCCGTCGGAGGTGGCGGCCAGCTCGACGTCGGCGCGGTTCGCGCGGCCGAACCCGCGCTCGACGCGCGCCCCCGCCCGCACGAAGGTGTCCTCGTCCTCGGTGAGCGTGTCGGGCACGTCGACGCTTCGTTTCTCCAGCCCCGCGAAGAGCACCGTACGCGCGCGCCCGCGCTCGTGCGTGAGATCGACGGCGCCCGCGCTCGTGCGCGAGATCCACTCGTAGTCGAAGGCGAGCGCATCGTCCTGGTCGGTGAGTTCCTCGCGCGAAGCGAGCGCGCGATAGCCGACGCGCGTGCGCGCACCCGCGCCGAATGACCCCGCGACGCTCCCGAGCAGCGCGCGCTGGTCGGTGGGGACTTCGCCGCCGAAGGGCTCGGAGTAGTGGAAGTAGCGGCGCGCGTCCGCGACGGCCGCGATCCCTTCGTGCCACCCGCCGCCCGCGCGCACGCCCACACGCGCGCTCGACGACAGTCGCAGCACCGCGGGCCAGTTGGGGTCGTAGAACCACGAGACGGGTTCCGACGCCTCCGGTGCCGTGGCACCGGGTCGCAGCGTGGACAGCGCGTCCACGGTACGGTCGCGCATCGCGGGGTCGGTGTAGGGGTGCTGCATCATCGCGCCCGAGAGCGACAGGTACCAATCGCGCGCGCCGCGCGCGAGCCAGAGCGAAGCGTCGGCGCCGATCGCGTCGACGTTGGGTGTGGCTTGGTCGGTGTAGCGATACGGGCCCGGGTCGCCGGCCTCGTTGCCCACCATCGCGGTCGCCCCGACCGTCCAGCCGCGCGGAGCGCGCGCCGCGTAGATCTCGATGCGCGCACTCGTCGACGCCCACGCCGTACCGACCGACGAGCGATCGACCTGGTCGACGAACACGATCGAGTCGACCTCCGCGATCGAGACCGGCACCAACTCGAGATGGACGGCGTCGAACACGGTGACGTCGAGCAACTGCCCGTTGAGCACGACCGACCACGCGGTCGAGCGCGGCAAGACCAGCGCGCGCGGTGTGGGCATCCAGGTATAGCCGTCGTTCGACGCGGGTGCCCACGCGTCCACGAGCTGCAGCGCATCCGAGAGGCGCGTGGCGGCCGCGGCCTCCAGGCGCTCGCGGGTCACGACGACGCGACGCGCGTCGGCCCCGTTGGCCGCCAGGGCGATCAACGCGGCGCCGATCCACACGGCGCGCCTCATTGCAGCACGCTCCGAATCCACCCCGGCGCCCCGAACGAGCGCGCGAGACCGATCGACACATAGGCCAGCTCGATGCGTTCATACGTGAAGGTGAACTGGTAGGACGCCTCGGCGATCGCGTGCCAGCGCGACGCGAACTCGTAGTCGGCCCGAACGCTCGCTTCCGTCCCGAGTTCGAGCTCGTAGCGGACCTCGGTTTGTTCCTCTTCGAAGAAGATCCACTCGGTGAGTCCGACGTGGAGCCCAAGGTCGGCGCGAAGATCATCGACAATCGACCTGCCGACGCGCCAGCCGAGCGCCCCGAACACCGAGGTGAAGCCC
>DASPGK010000406.1:0-4233 GCA_035620655.1 Candidatus Krumholzibacteriia bacterium | reverse complement strand
GAGCGATCGCGACCGGCTGATCCTCACCATGTTCGGTGCGTTCCTGCACCAGTCGATGAACACGACGCAAGAGGTGTACGGCGCCTGTCGCGCGCTGTACTGCTCGAACCAAGTCTACCGCGTGGCCGACCTCCCGTTCTTCGTCTTCGCGGAACCCGCCACCGGACGCTCGGTCTCCGAGGTGTCGGGTATTCTCAGCGACCACGTCGATCGTGCGGTCGCGATGCTCGACGACGACGCGCTGGTCGCCACCGTCAAGGGCAGCATCGTGAGCTTCGTCACCGCGTCCATGCTCAAGCCCGACGTTCCCGATTATCCTCTCGCGCACCACCAGGTGATCGGGCAGGAGGCGTTGAACGTGGGTATGAAGCACCTGCTGCGCGAAGGCCGCAGCGCGGAAGAGCTCACCGCCGAGGTCAACGCCATCACCGCCGACGAAGTGCGCACCACCGTGCGCAAGTACGTCACGCGCGACAAGCTCGTTCAGATCACGTTCGGCCCGCGCACGTAGCGCGGGCCGAACCCGCCGGGTCGTGAGCGGATTCACGACCCCACAATCTGCCGGAAAGTTACCCCTCGCCCCTTGACAGAATCCGTTTACTGGATAGTTTATTCAGCGGGACTTGGGACTAGTAAGTAACTCGAGCGTCGCATCGCTTCGAACATCGCAGTGCAATAACGACATCGTCGAGGCGTCACGAACGAGTGATCCTTCGGAATCACGCGAGGGGCAAGGTCCGCGCTTCGGCGCGAGTGAATCGGACGCGTCGCTAACCCGACACCCGGAAAAACGTCTCGATTCGCGCCGGGGCGCGGACACAGGGAACGAAAGGAGGCGCGGTCTAACCTCCGCCTGGGTGATCTCGAGACGCCCGAATCGTCGGAACCGAACGTGGGAGCCGGTGGGTCGTGGAGGCAACCGCGCGCGGGGCCGCAGTAGGGCGAATCGAAACCGTGGGTTCCTCTTGGGGGAGGGATCAACTTTGCCAACGAGAGCGCGCGCCGGCCCATCTTGACGAATTCAAGTCCATGAGGCTGTGCGGGCACCCCGACGTCGAATGGGTCGGCGCGCATTGAACAGCAACTGGATCGCCATAGCGGGAAAAGAAGGAGTCGTCTGCCCTCCGACGGCTCCTTCTTTCTTTTGCGCGTGCGCGTCTCGCAGGCGCCGCGCACTGCGACAATTCATGCACCGAACAAAACGACGCGCACCACGGTTGCCCATGGTGCGCGTCTCTAGTCCGGAGGAACCGCTCGGTCTTACACCGTGCGGGCCCCCGCCCTTGCATGACTCCGACCGCTTGCGCGGTCGATCGCAAGTATAGTCCCGAAGCGCGGGGGCTGCAACGGACGCTCTTTTACCGGTCTGCGTCGCGCGGCAGGTACTCCGGCGGCAGCATGCACAACCCGCGTCCGTTGTTGCGAATGATTTGCTGCAGGTAGATCAAGTCGTAATCGTCGGGGGCCGATTCGTCCGCCTGCTCGCCGCGGTCGCCCAACATCTCGCGCGCGGCGAGGCTCTGAAACGCCCCGAACGTCGCCACCGAAGCGATCGCCGCCCACGGCGAGGACAGCGATGGCGACTCGAACGGCATGCGGAACAAGCCGCGCGTGCCGTACTCGACCACCTTGACTTCGTCTCGCGGCCCGATCTCCGCCAACTCTCGGGCCACCTGGATCGCGTCGTGCAGCCCGCCGATGCGGTCGACGAGGCCGTTGTTCTTGGCCTCGACGCCGGTCCACACGCGCCCCTGCGCGAGCTCTTCCACGCGCTCGTTCGTCATCTTGCGATTCTTGGCCACCGCGCCCACGAAGCCGGAATACATCGACTTCATTCCGGCGAGCGCCCGCTCGCGCTCTTCGTCGGTGATCGCTCGGTGGGGGATCGGCACGGGGAGAAAAGGCGGTCGCAGCGAGAAGAAGAGGTCCGCGTGCTCGCCCGCTTCGACGAAATCGCCCTCCATGCCGAGCTTCTCGCCTACTCCCTTGTCCCACACCCAGCCCGAGATGACGCCGATCGACCCGGTGACAGTGGTCGGCTGCGCGACGATCTGGTTCGAGCACATCGAGAGCCAGTAGCCGCCCGACGCCGCCACGTCGCCCTGGGAGATCACGACGGGCTTCTTCTCCATGCAGCGGCGCAGCTGGTTCGCGACCACGTCGGATGCGATGGGGCTCCCGCCGGGCGAATCGACCCGCAGCACGATGGCCTTGGTGTCGCGGTCGTCGCGTAGACGGCGCAGCGTCTTCTCGAGTTTGCGGGCCTGGATTCCAGTGTCCATCGCGCACGCGCCGATCGCGTACACCACCGCGATCTGCGGGCGCTCGCCCCACGCCTTCGAGGGATACCACTCGTTGGCGAGGTCCCCGCGATCGATGAACGGCTGCTTCTTGCCCTCGAGCGCCTTGGCCGCCTCCTTGACCTCTTCCCAGCGGCCCAGCTCGTCGACCAGCTTCTCGTCGACGGCCTGCTGCGCCGTGAACATGGTCACGTCGTTGATCCAGCGGTCGACCGTCTTCGCGTCGACGCTACGCCCCTGCGCCACATCTTCGCGAAACGTCGCATAAAATTGGTCGACCAATGCCTGGCGCTGCTCGCGGTCGCCTTCGCTCATCTCGTGGCGCACGAGCGACTCCATCGCACTCTTGTATTTCAAGAAGCGCCACTCCTCCACGCCCAGCCCGATCTTCTCCACCATATTGGCCAGGTAGGTCCGCCCCATCGCGTAGCCGGGGAGGAGCGCGAGACCTTCGGGGTCCATGACGATACGGTCCGCGACACTCGCGAGGTAGTACGTCGACATACCGAGTTCGTCCACGAAGACGACGACGTGCTTGCCGGTCGCGCGCAGCTCGCCCAAGCGCTCGCGAATCTCCCACGCCGTACCGCGCGAGAGCTTGGCACCGGAGAGATTGATGGCGATGCCCGCTACGCGGTAGTCCTCGCGCGCGTCGTCGATGGACTGCAGAATATCTTCCAGCGGCGTGCGCGTGTCGAAGTAGCGAAACGTGGTGTACGGCACCGCTCCCTTGAGGCTCATCTGGTAGTAGCCGCGACCCTCGGCCAGCGGCTTCATGAGGTCGGAACGTTCGGGGTAACCCATGCGCACGCCCCAGTTGGTGAGCGTGTGATGGTTGTCGTCGTCGAAGCGCGGCACGCCCGAGGCGCGCATCACACCCTGCTGATAGTGCGGGCCCAGCGTGTACGCGAGTCCGACGCTGAACCCGTCTCCGAACGCGCCGTCCCCGTCGAACCAGCGGCCGATGATCTTCAAGCCGGCGGGAACTTCGAGCATTGCGCCCGCGCTCCAGGGCGTGGCCGACGAGAGATCATCCGAAGAGAACTCCATGTCGCCGAAGATCGTCAGGCGGTCGTTGCCCAGCGGGCGCAGGGCCACGTCGACCAGCTGCTGGTTCTTCCCCGAGTCGGCGCTGAAGTTGAACGCGCCGCTCAAGGAGAGCAGCGAGCTGGGCCGAATGGTGAGGCCGGCTTGGATCAGGTCTTCGCGACCGAACGTCCCCTCGTCGCCGCCCGACCATCCGTAGCCCAGGCCGAAGGTGGAGCGCTTGGTGCCTCCCCCGATGCCGATGCGGTAGTCGGTGATGCTCACTTCGCCGGTCGGCAGGCGCAGCTTGGCGTAGTTGGCGCCGAAACCGATGTTCTCGAAGCCGGTGAAGATCCCCCACCGCTTGGGATCGTGAAACGTGTCGTCGAAGCTCGACCAGTAGTACTCGAATTCTCCGCCCGGCATCATCGGGTAGATCGATGGGTTCGCAAATCCGCCCACCGCCTCCGTGAACGCCGAAGGGCTGGTGAGATTGAAGTCGAGCGATTGATAGTACGACGGGATGGCGCCGTACCCTTGGGCGCGCGCGTGGTCCGGCGACAAACCGGCCACAACCGTGGCCGCGACGGCGGATATGAATACGATACGTTTCGACATGACGTGGGGCCCCTCCTTAAAGGGCGATTCTAGTGCCGGAGGCAGACGGTCGCAATAGCGTTGACGGTGTACTCACCCATACGGATAATCACGGCGGCAGTTACACCTCCAGGGAAGGGGGCCGCGGGTGTTTCTCTCGTTCTACGGGGCGGCGCAGACCGTCACCGGGTCGAAGTACGTCCTGTCCATCGGCAAGAAGAACGTCCTGGTCGATTGCGGGATGTTCCAGGGGTTGAAGAAGCTCCGCGAGCGCAACTGGGAGGACCCGCCCTTCGACGTGGCTAAGATC
>DASPGK010000405.1:0-2910 GCA_035620655.1 Candidatus Krumholzibacteriia bacterium | reverse complement strand
TATCGCCGAGGGAGTGACCGTGGATCGCCCCATCCACATCGTGCACATGACGAGCGCTTCGGAGGCGCCGGTCATGACGCACCCGCGCGTCGTCGTCGTCGTGGGCGACAACAGTGAAGCCGTCGTGGTGGAGAGCTTCGTGGGCCTGGGCACCGGCGCCTACTTCACCAACGCGGTCGCACAATTCACGGTCGGCGCCAACGCCGGCCTTCGGCACTACAAAATCCAGCGCGAGACGCCGGACGCCTTCCACGTCGCCTTCCAGCACGCGGCTCTCGCGCGCAGCGCGCGCTTCTCGACCCTCGGCGTCACCATGGGCGGCGCCCTGGTTCGTAACGACGTGCACACCATCTTGAATGGAGAAGGCATCGACGCGCGCGTCGACGGCCTGTACCTCGCCGACGGCCGCCGGCACGTCGACAACCACACCTTTATCCGGCATGCCCAACCGCATTGCCACAGCTTCGAGCTCTACAAGGGCATCCTCGACGACAAGGCGCGGGGCGTCTTCAACGGTCGCATCTACGTCGACCCGGTCGCGCAAAAGACCGACGCCAAGCAGGAGAACAACTGCATGCTGCTCTCGGACGAGGCCCGCATCAACTCGAACCCGCAACTCGAGATCTTCGCCGACGACGTCAAGTGCACGCACGGCGCCGCCATCGGCAAGACCGACGACACCGCGATTTTCTACCTCCGTTCGCGCGGGATTCCCTTCCAGGAGGCGCGCGACTTGATGGTGTACGCATTCGCGAGCGAGGTGCTGGAGCGGATCGAGTTGGAACCGCTCAAGCGGCGCCTCGAGGACGACCTGTTCGAGTGGCTCGAGCAATCTCGGCGCGCGCGCGCACGGGCGTGACCGTGGATACGGAGCCCCAGACCATGACGCGAACCACCAAGGCGACGATCGACGTCACGGCCGTGCGTCGCGACTTCCCGATCCTCGAGCGAGAGGTGCACGGCAAGCCGCTCGCCTACCTCGACAACGCGGCCACCTCGCAGAAGCCGCGGGCCGTGATCGACGCCATCTCGAGCTACTACGCCACCGTCAACGCCAACGTGCACCGGGGCGTGCACACGCTGAGCGTGCGCGCCACCGAGCTGTACGAAGGCGCCCGCGAGAAGACGCGCGCCTTCGTGAACGCCGCGGACGCGGCCGAGATCGTGTTCGTGCGCGGAACGACGGAGGCGATCAACCTGGTGGCGAGCTCGTTCGGACAGGCACGCGTGCGCTCCGGCGACGAAGTCGTCATCTCGACCATGGAGCACCACTCGAACATCGTGCCGTGGCAGCTCCTGTGTCAGCGCGCGGGCGCGAAGCTGCGCGTGATCCCAATGGATCGCACCGGCGACCTGCGCCTGGACGAGTACCGCACCCTGCTCAACGAGCGCACGCGCATTGTCGCAATCCCACACGTGTCGAACTCGCTCGGCACGGTCAACCCGATGGCCGAGATGATCGCCATCGCGCACGAGCACGATATCCCCGTGCTGGTCGACGGCGCCCAGGCGGTGCCGCATCTTCGCGTCGACGTGCGCGCGCTGGGAGCCGACTTCTACGCCTTCTCCGGACACAAGATGTTCGGGCCGACGGGGGCCGGCGTGCTGTACGCCCGCCGCGCGCTGCTAGAGACGCTGCCCCCCTATCAGGGCGGCGGCGACATGATCGCGTCGGTGACGTTCGAGAAGACGACCTATAACGTGCTGCCGCACCGCTTCGAAGCCGGTACGCCCGATATCGCCGGGGCGGTCGGTTTGGGCGCGGCTATCGACTACCTGGACGCGCTGGGCTTCGACGCCATCGAGGCCTACGAGAACGAACTCGTCGCCTACGCGGTGGATGTGCTTTCCTCGACGCCCGGCGTCACCTTGATCGGAACGCCCAAGCATCGCGTCGGCGTGGTGTCGTTCACCATCGATGGCGTGCACCCGCACGACGCCGGCATGATCCTCGACCACGAGGGCATCGCGATCCGCGCCGGCCACCACTGCACGCAGCCGGTGATGGACTTCTACGGGGTGCCGGCCACCAATCGCGCGTCGTTCGCGTTCTACAATACGCGCGCGGAAGTGGACCGCCTGGTGGCGGCCATCGCGAAGGTCAAAGAGGTGTTCCGTTCGTGAGCGACATGCGCGAGCTCTACCAGGAGATGATCCTGGATCACCACAAACACCCGCGCAACTTCGGGCGGCTCACGGGTGCAAACCGGCACGCGGAAGGTTTCAACCCCCTGTGCGGGGATCGCGTCACCGTGTACGCGCTGGTCGAGGGCGACGAGATTCGCGACCTATCCTTCGAAGGCAGCGGGTGCGCGATCTGCATGGCGAGCGCCTCGGTCATGACCGACGAGCTCGCGGGCCAGACCATCGACGACGCCGAGCGCTTGTACGTGAGGTTCCACGACCTGGTGACGGGCGAGTCGGCCAAGGAGCCCGACCTCGACGCGCTGGGAAAGCTGGCGGTGTTCATGGGCGTGCGCGAGTTCCCGGTGCGCGTCAAGTGCGCGACCCTGCCGTGGCACGCGCTGCGCGCGGCCCTCAAGGACGGCGAGAAGGCGCCCGTTTCCACCGAATGACCATGACGACGACATTGCGCGAGAAGATCATCGAAGCCCTGAAGACGTGCTACGACCCCGAGATCCCGATCGACATCTGGGAGCTGGGGCTGATCTACGACATCGACATCGCCGACTCGAACGACGTGACGATCACCATGACGCTGACCACACCCCACTGCCCGGCCGCAGAAACGCTGCCGCTCGACGTGGAGAACAAGGTGACCGCGGTCGAAGGGGTCGCGTCGGTGAAAGTCGACATTACCTGGGAACCCGCGTGGTCGCCGCAGATGATGTCCGAGGCGGCCCGGCTCGAATTGAACCTGTGAGGAGGACGAACGAGATGCTCTACCCA
>DASPGK010000404.1:0-4170 GCA_035620655.1 Candidatus Krumholzibacteriia bacterium | reverse complement strand
AACCATCTGCTGGATCTGTGCGGGGACATCCTCTTGGGCCCGCGGCAGCCCGCTCTTGAACAACCCGAGGATGCGGTCGAACTCCGAGAGCGCCGACCAGACCGCCTCCAGGCCCTCCCGCGACTGGCTGACCGAGGCCTCGTCCTCGTCCAGGAGAACGTTGTAAGTCTTTATCAATTCAAACAGATAACCGATCGCACCGGCGCTGTTGAAGTCGTCGTTCATGGCCTCGAGGAAGCGGACCTTCGCCTCCCGGGCGGCCTCGACCAGCGTGCGGCCCGCCGGAGTGCTGACCGAAGGGCCCTTCCCCAACCGGGCGATCCTCTCATCCAGAGAACGGCAGGCGTTCTCGAGGCGCTCGAGGGCGCTCTTCGCGTTCTCCAACCGCTCGCGCGAGTACTCCATCTGGGACCGGAAGTGGGTCGATAGCAGATAGAAGCGAACCACTTCGCCCCGGAACTCCTTGAGCACATCTTCCATGCCGAAGAAGTGGCCGGTCGACTTCGACATCTTCTGGCCGCGTAAGTTCAAGAGGCCGTTGTGCATCCACGAGCGGACGAACTCCTTGCCGGTGGCGCACTCGCTCTGCGCGAGCTCGTTTTCGTGGTGCGGGAAGATCAAGTCCTCGCCGCCGCCGTGGAAGTCGATGGTCTCGCCCAGGATCTTCACCGCCATCGCCGAGCACTCGATGTGCCACCCGGGGCGTCCCTGTCCCCACGGGCTCTCCCACGCCGGTTCGCCCGGCTTGGACGACTTCCAAAGCGCGAAGTCGAGCGGATCTTCTTTCTTCTCACCGACTTCCACTCGTGATCCGGAAATCAAGTCGTCGATGTCGCGTTTGGAGAGCTTGCCGTAATCGGGCTTGGTGCGGACCCTGAAGTAAACGTCGCCCCCGACCGCGTAGGCGTGCCCCTTCTCGATCAGAGCCGCCACCATCGCGATGATCTCCGGGATGTGGTGGGTGGCGTACGGGTAGTGAGTCGCGGGGAGGATATTCACCTCGCGCGCGATGCGGTGGTACGCCTCGATGTTCCGCTCCACCACCACGCGGTAGTCCACACCCTCTTCGTTGGCGCGCGTGATGATCTTGTCGTCGATGTCGGTGAAGTTCTGGACATAGACCACGTCGTAGCCAAGGTACACGAGGTATCGCCGAATCATGTCGCCCGACACGAAGGCCAGCATGTGCCCCATGTGCGGCTTGTCCTGGACGGTCATGCCGCACACGTACATCCCGACCTTGCCCGGGTGGATGGGGACGAAGTCGGTCTTCTTCTGCTTGAGGGTGTCGTAGACGCGCAGCGGCATGGGAGAAAGCACTATAGCAGGGCTGCTCGCGTGTGGTCTACTGGCTCGCGCGATGCTTCCCACCTCGGCGCAACCGGCCCGCGTTCCCGTGAAGGCGCTCGGCATCTGGTCGTGCACCGCGCTGGTCATCGGCAACATCGTCGGCTCCGGCGTCTTCCTCCTGCCTGCTTCCCTCGCCCCGTACGGAATCTACGCGCTCGTCGCCTGGGTGTTGACGGCACTCGGTGCGGTCGCGCTCGCCTTGGTGTTCGGACGCCTCGCGCGCGCGATCCCGAAGTCGGGCGGGCCCTACGCCTACACGCGCGCGGCCTACGGCGACTTCGCGGGCTTCTGGGTCGCGTGGGGTTATTGGATCTGCCTGTGGACGGGTGTCGCCGCAATTGCGGTCGCGTTCGGGAGTTATCTCAAGGTGTTCATCCCCGCGCTGGACGGGAACCCGATCCTGTGCGGCGCGGCGTCGATCGCGGCCGTGTGGGTGCTCGCATTCGTCAACGGGCTCGGGCTTCGCAGCGCGAGCCTGGTGCAGATCGTCACGACCGTCGTGAAGCTGCTGCCGCTGGTCGCGATCGCGATCGTCGGGGTGGCGTGGATCGACCTCCCGCGCATCGCGGCGCCCATCGCGCTCGAGGTGGGTCCGTTCGGCGCGGTGTCATCGGCAGCCACCCTCGCGCTGTGGGCGTTCTTGGGACTGGAGTCCGCGACCATTCCCGCCGAAGCCGTCGACCGCCCCGAGCGAACCATCCCGCGCGCGACCGTATTGGGAACACTGGTGTGCGCGGTGGTCTACATCGCGAGCACGGTCGTGTTGATGGGGGCGCTGCCGCGCGAAACGCTCGCGTCGTCGCAGGCGCCCTTCGCCGACGCGGCGCGCGTGATGTGGGGCGACTGGGCGTACTACGCGGTGGGGTTGGGAGCGGTGGTGTCGTGCTTCGGCGCGCTCAACGGCTGGATCCTCGTGGCGGGGCAGTTCCCCACCGCGGTCGCGCGCGACGGGCTCTTCCCGTCGCGCTTCGCCACGGTATCGGCGCGCGGTACGCCCACCTTCTCGATCATGGCCGCGGTCGTGCTGGTGACGGTCATGCTGACGCTCAACTACTCGGGATCGAACAGCCTGGTCTCGATCTTCAATTTCGCGATTCTACTTTCCACGCTCGCGACGCTGATTCCGTACGTGTTCTGCTCGCTCGCGCCCCTTCTCCTCTCGCGTCCGCAGGTGGGGATCATGCCCGCGGCGCGTGCGCGCGACCGCGTCGTGATGACGATCGCGTTCGTCTACTCGGTGTGGGCGATCTACGGTGCCGGCGCACAGACGGTGCTCCTGGGGTTCCTGCTGATGCTGGCGGGAATTCCCGTCTACGTGTGGCAGCGTCGAGCGCTGAAGTAAACGACTACGACCGAAATCTCGCCAGCGACTCCCGCACGATGCGATCGCACAACTCCGTGTAGGAAATACCGACCGCGGCCGCGGCTTTCGGCACCAAGCTGGTCGCCGTCATCCCGGGCAACGTGTTCGCTTCGAGCAGATAGTGGCGGCCTTGGGGATCCAGCCGGTAGTCGAAGCGCGTATAGATCGCGAGTCCGAGTGCGGCGAATGCGCGCTTCGACGACACCAGTACCTCGCGCGCGATCTTCTCGTCGACCGGCGCGGGGACCAAGTACTCGGAGCCGCCCGACTGGTATTTGTGCGCGTAGTCGTACAACCCCGATTTCGGCTTGATCTCGAGCAAGGGAAGATCGGGCGCGCCTTCGACCATCGCCTGCGTGATCTCGCGCCCCTCGATGTAGGGCTCGATCAGAATCGAATCATCGACCGCGAAGGCGCGGCGAGCGGCTTCGTCGAGTTCGGCGAACGAATGCACGAGTGTCAGCCCCACGCTCGATCCCTGCGCGTTGGGCTTGACGATCACCGGCAGGCCCAGCGTCTCGCGTACCTGCTGTTCGAGGGTTCCGGCCGCGAGCGCGGAGCGCTCGACGTGAAGCCCCTGCGGCACGGGAACGCCGGCTGCGGCCGCGACGATCTTGGCGCGCTGCTTGTCCATGGCGAGTGCGCTGGCCGCCGCGCCGGATCCCGTGTACGGGATCTGCAGATAGTCGAGGACCGCCTGCATGGTGCCGTTCTCGCCCGCACCGCCGTGGAGTCCGTTGAACACGACATCGAAGTCCCAGTCGTCGCGCGCGGCGAGCATGCGCACGAAGGCGGAACGCGCGTGGGCCACATCACCCCCCACCTGGGGCGGCTCGATGCCGATCGCTGCGCCGTCGAAGATGGCCTCGTCGTACTCGGTGGGCGTCACATTGGGTTGCGCGGGGTCGGCGACCAGCACGCGGTGGCCCGCTTCGCGCAGCGCCTTCGCGATCCCGCGCGAGCTCGACAGCGACACGTCGCGCTCGGCGGAGTCGCCGCCGGCGAGCAGGAGCACGACCAGCGTTTTCATGGTCGCGGCGGCTCCGGCAGCTGCGAGAACTTCATCGTCCCCGAATCCGCGAACAGGTCCATGTAGAGCGTGTCGCCGCGGAAGAAGATGTGGCGGGCGGCTTCCAGGTGCTGCAGGAACTGGACGTCGAGCGATCCTTCTGGGCACGCCATGCGCGCGACCGCCAGGGGGCCGATCGTGATCGACTGCCCGTCGAGCTGGTACTTGCCCCGGCCGCGGTTGCAGTCGACTTGCGCCACCACGGAGGTGTCGGGCAGGAACTCGAGCGTGTACCGTGTGGGGTCGGTTGGGACGATGCTCTCGACCGGGGTTTGCGTGCCTTCCCATTTCCACACGAATCCCACCGGCGAGGTGATCGCGACTTTGTCGGGCGTGTTCTCGACCCTGCCCGATTGCGCTTGCTCTTTCTTCTCGCACGCGGCCATGG
>DASPGK010000403.1:0-4416 GCA_035620655.1 Candidatus Krumholzibacteriia bacterium | reverse complement strand
GTTCTTGATGTCCCGGTACTGCGACATGAGCGGGGTGGCGTCACTCATCGGCGGCTCGTGTCACGGGCATGACGGTGTAGCGTTCGTCGAGCTCGCGGGTCATCGTCTCGCCCGCGGTTTGCGCCTCTCCGCGCGTCGCGTACTGGCCGTAGCGAACCCGGAACACCTCGCGGTAGTTGACCAGCTCGCTGTCGATGCGAACGCCCGGGTAGGTCTTCTTGATCTTGGCGGCCAGCTTGATCGCGTTGCCGCGGTCCGCGAACGAGCCGAACTGGATCGTGAAGCCGGTTCCGCCCAACGGGGGCTGGGCGGGTTCGACGCCGCTGGCGGCCGCGTCGCCGGACGGGGTTGCGGCCGCTTGCGGCGGCGGCGGAGACAACTTGGCCGACGCGCGCAGCGCTTCCGGCGAGTACGGGAACGCGTCGGCGAGTGCTTCGAGCTCGCGCTTGCCACCCTCGGCGTCGCCCGCGGCGTCGAGGCACTCGGTATGGCGCAGCCACGCGGTCGGGTGGACGCGCGCCCGGGCGAGCCCGGCGTAGCGCTCGCAGGCCGAGGCCTCGTGGCCCATGCCCTCCTCGGCTTCCGCGAGCGAAATGGTGGCCCAGGTCTTGTGGCGACCGCGCTTGACGCTCGACAGCGGTGCCGCTGCCTCGTCGAAGCGGCGCAGCATGATCGCGGCCATCCCGTCGAACACGCACGCCTCGTCTGACCACGCGCACAGGTCGGCGCCCGCGAGCACGCCCCGCGCGCTTTCGTAGCGCCCCATGGCGAATTGAATCTTGGCCAGCTCGAGCGCCGCCGGGCGTCCCCACTCGCCCTCGCCGTACTCGTCCAGGATGGTGCGGTAAAGCGATTCCGCGATGGTTCCGGATCGCACCACGCCCGCGCGCCGGAACAGGGCTTCGGCGCGCTCGTCGCCCTCGGCGATCTCGGCCGCGCGCGCGTAGCCGGAATCGGCCGCGACGAAGCGCCCCGCTTCCGCGTCGCGTTGCGCGCGGCGCATGAGGTCGCCCGCGTCGTCGCGTGCCGTGGTCGCCGGCGCCCATGCGAACACGAGCGCGGCGATGGCAGCGCTAGCGCGGAGTGCGTGCGAACGTGTCAAAGCGGTTACACCTCGGGCAGTGCCAGCGCATCTCGCTGGCCTCGTAGCCGCACGAGCCGCACCGGTAGCGCTCGTCGCGCGCCAGCATGCGGTCGCTCCGATCGAGGAAGGACTCGAGCTCGTCGGTGTCCCCGCGCGCCGCGTAGAGCGACGACAAGAGCACGGTCCCGGCGACGGTGGCGGGGTTGGTCCCGCGGTACTCTTCCAACAGGTGCATGGCGTCGTCCATGCGGCCTTGTTTGCGGTAGAACGACGCGAGCCCCAGGGCCGCGTGCTCGTCGTTGGGGCGCGTCTCCAGGACGTCACGGTACACCGACTCGATCTCGTTGAAGGTGCCGCGCTGGTAGAGCGCGCGCTCGAGGCTGCGCAACGCCACCGGCGCCAAGTCGGGCGAGAGCTGTGCCGCCTGCCGCCACAGGCGAATCGCGTCGCCTACGTCGTCGGCCTGTTCTTCCAAGCGCGCCATCGCGACCAGCGCGGGCGCGCACTCGGGGTCGTGGCGGAGGGCCCGCGCGAGGGTCTTCTTCGCGTCGCGCGCGCGTCCCTTGTCGGACTCCTTCTCCGCGACCGTCACCAAATAGAGCGCGATCTCGCGGTCGGTGGTGCCGCCTGCCTTCTTGAGCTCCTTCATGTGTTCGTACGCTTCTTCGGTCCGCCCCAGCGCGTGGCAGGCGCGGGCCGCGATCGCGGACAGCTCGGCGTCGCGCAGTCCCGTGCGCCGGGTAGCCACTTCCACCGTCTCGAGCGCGCGCTCGGGGTGTCCCAGCGCGGCGTAGTCCTCGGCCACGTTGGCGTACACCGCGACCTTCTCCTCGCGCGTCAGGTCCGCCTTCACCGTGAGGCTCTTGTGGACCTGCAGCGCCTTGGACGCGTCGCCGTTCTCGCGCAGCATGCGGCCGATGCGGACGTACGCGTCCGCGGGGGCGCCCCCGGCCATGATGGCCTGGTGCAGGCGCACCATCGCCTCCGGCTTCTTGCCGTCGACCAAAAGCTTCAAGCCTTCGATATAGGGATCGGTGGCGCGCTCGACGCGCCGCGACTGCTGGTCGCGACGCACGGTCCAGCGCGCGCCCACGACCAGGAGGGCGACGGCGACGCCGGCGAGAAACGGGATTACGGGAGCGTCACCCATGGCGTTGGTCGGCCGGTTAGAGTTGCGAGCCGCTCTTGAGTCCTTCCGTGTCTTCCAGCGGCAGGCTGCGCAGTGCCGCGATCTCGCGGTCCATGCGTGTGAGCTCGCGGCGGGTTTGCGCGAGCTGGCGCCGCAGCGCGATCTCGTTGATGACCGAGATCAGGAACGAGAACACCATCCCGGACACGAAGACGAGCAGCATCAGGAAATTCAGATTGAGCCCCGGGTACTCCTTGGTGAAGAACGTGAAGTCCACGGTCTGGTCCGCGTTCTCCATGCCCAGCCAAAGGAAGGCGATGACGCCCACCAGGATCAAGAATGAGCGGATAAACCACACGGCCGAAGCCTCCTTCCCGGGTCGACGCCCCCCGCGATAACTCCAAGGGGCAACCCATCATGGCCGGTGGAACGGGGGGCGTCAAGGGCGGCTTTCCCAGGCCCCGAAACGAGGAGGGCCGGTCATTGGCTGACCGGCCCTCGTGGAGCAATGGAACGCGCCGCTGCGGCTAGTCGTCCGAAGACGTCTCGACCACGTCGCCGGCCCCGAGGTCGGCGTCGTCGATGTCGTCGCCCTCGCCCGAGGGTGTCGCCGGGATGACGAAATCGCGCTTGGGATGCGCCGCCACGAACTCGCGAAGCGCGTCGTCGCCGCGCGCCTTCAAGTAGGCGCTGATGCTGAGCACGATGCGCTTGTTCTTCGGATCCACCTTGATAACCTTGAGCGGCACTTCCTCGTTGGGCTGGAAGTACTGCCCGGGGTGGACGATGTCGTCGAAGCCCATCTGTCCGACCGGCACGAAGCCTTCCACGTCGTGACGAAGCTCGACCACCGCACCCCGATCGAGGATGCGGGTGATCTTGCCGGTCACTTCGGTGTCCGGTCCGAACTCGACCGCCAGGCGCTCCCACGGGTTATCCGTGAGCTGCTTCATTCCCAGGCTGATGCGCTTCTTGTCCTGGCTGATCTCCAGCACCACCACGTCGACGAGGTCGCCCTTCTTGACCACTTCGCTCGGGTGCCGCACGCGCTTGGCCCAGCTCATGTCGGAGATGTGCAACAGGCCGTCGATGCCCTCTTCGATCTCGACGAAGGCGCCGAAGTTGGTCAGGTTGCGCACGATCCCCTTGAGGCGCGTGCCGTGCGGATACCGGCGCTCGATCGTGGTCCACGGATCGGGCTCGGTCTGCTTCAGGCCCAACGAGATCTTCTGCGCGTCCTTGTCGACTTTGAGAACGACCGCCTCGATCTCCTGGCCCACCGAGAGAATCTTCGAGGGGTGCTTGACGTGCTTGGTCCACGACATCTCGGAGATGTGAATCAAGCCCTCCACACCCTTCTCGAGCTCGATGAAGGCGCCGTAGTCGGTGATGCTGACGACCCGGCCCTTGACCCGCGTCGTGACCGGGAAGCGCTCGTTGACGCCCTCCCACGGGTGCGGCGAGAGCTGCTTCAAGCCCAGCGAGATCTTCTCCTTCTCGCGGTCGAAGTCGAGCACCTTGACCTTGATCTTCTGGCCGATTTGCACCACGTCCGACGGGTGACCCACGCGGCCCCACGTCATGTCGGTCAAGTGCAACAGACCGTCGACGCCGCCCAAGTCGACGAAGGCGCCGAAGTCGGTGACGTTCTTGACCTGGCCTTCGCGAATCTGGCCCGCTTCGAGCTCGCTCATCAGGCCGCGCTTCAATTCCTCGCGCTTTTCTTCGAGCACGACGCGGCGCGAGACCACGATGTTGCGGCGGCGCTTGTTGATCTTGATGATCTTGAAATCGAGCGTCTGGCCGAGGAGGTCGTCGAGGTTGGGGACCTGCCGCAGCGCGATCTGGCTGCCGGGCAGGAACGCGTCGACGCCCAAGAGGTCGACCACCAAGCCGCCCTTGATGCGACGCTTCACGCGGCCCTGCACGATCTGGTTCATGTCGTGCGAGTCCTTGATCTGGCCCCAGACCTTGAAAAAGTCCGCCTTCTCCTTGGAGAGGACGACCAAGCCGTCCTGGTTCTCGAGCTTCTCCAGGTAGACGTCGAACTGCATGCCGACCGAGAGGTTGTCGATGGTGCGAAACTCTTGCGCCGGGATCGTGCCTTCGCTCTTGAATCCGACGTCGACGATGACTTCGTTCTCGCGGATGTCCGTGACCGTGCCGCGCACGATCTGACCTTCCTCGAAGGTCGTGATGGTCG
>DASPGK010000402.1:0-2775 GCA_035620655.1 Candidatus Krumholzibacteriia bacterium | reverse complement strand
GGCGGTCATAGGGAAACGACCGTTGCCAGCGGTCGAACGACGCCTCCACCGGCGCTTCGAATCTTCCCGACCACATCTTCATTCGACGGCCTCCATCTGCTGCGCGACCCGGCCGCGCGTCTGCAATCCGACGATACGAATGAAACCGGCCGCGTCCTTCTGGTCGTAGGCGTCGCTCATCGTAAAGCTCGCGACGTCGGTCCGGTACATCGAATTGACCGAGCGGCGCCCGGTGACGGCGACGTTGCCCTTGTAGAGCGACAGCGTCACGGCACCGGTGATGGCGCGGCGCGTCGACTCGACGAAGGCGTCGATCGATTCGCGCAGCGGCGTGAAACACTGGCCGTAGTACACCAGCTCCGCGTACTTGAGCGACAGCTGCTGCTTGTAGTGCGCGAGGTCGCGGTCGAGGCAGAGCGCTTCCAGCTCGCGATACGCGGCTAGCAGCAGCGTTCCGCCCGGCGTCTCGTAGCAGCCGCGCGACTTGATGCCGACGAAGCGGTTCTCCACCATGTCGACGCGGCCGACCGCGTTGCGCGCGCCGATCTCGTTCAATAGCTCCATCAGCACGACGGGTCCCAGACGCACGCCGTTGACCGAGACCGGAATCCCTTCCTCGAAGGCGATCTCGACGGCCTCGGTGCGGTCGGGCGCATCCTGCGGCGAACACGTCCAGGTCCAGGTCGACTCGAGCGGGGCGTGGTCGGGATCCTCCAGCTCGCCCCCCTCGTGACTCACGTGCAGGAGGTTGCGATCGCGGCTGTGAATCTTGGCGCGGCTCTGCTCGACCGGGATGCCGCGCGACTCCGCGTACGCGAGACAGTCCTCGCGCGAGACCAGCGCCCATTCGCGCCAGGGCGCGATGATCTTCAATTCGGGCGCGACCGCGCGAAACGCCAGCTCGAAGCGCACCTGGTCGTTGCCCTTGCCGGTGCAGCCGTGCGCCAGGGCGGAAGCGCCTTCGCGCAGCGCGAGCTCGGCTTGGTGCTGCGCGATGACGGGCCGCGCGAGGGCGGTGCCGAGCAGGTACTTGTGCTCGTAGACCGCGCCCGCGCGGATAGCGGGGAACACGTAATCGTTGAGAAACTCGTCGCGCAAATCCTCGACGACGACCTTGCTGGCGCCGGTCGCGTACGCCTTGTCGGCGACCGCGTCCAGGTCTTCGCCCTGGCCGACGTCGCCCACGTAGGCGACGACGTCGCAGTCGTAGTTCTCCTTGAGCCACGGGATGATGATCGACGTGTCGAGACCACCCGAATAGGCGAGTACCACCTTGTCATTCATGTTCGCTACCTCCCGATAGCAATTCGTCGAGCACGGCGACGAGCCCGTCCACATGTTCCCGCGCAATGATGTACGGCGGAAGAAAGCGCAGCACGGTGTCGTGCGTACGATTGATGACGTAGCCGCGCGCGAGCGCGGTATTGACGATCGATTTCGCCTGGTCGGCGGACTCGAGCTCCAGGGCCAACATGAGACCGACTCCGCGCACATCGACGACCACGCGGTGCTTCGATTTCAGCGCGAGCAACCGTTCGCGAAAGTAGTCGCCGATGGTAGCGACATGCTCGCGTATCTCCGGCTTCGCGATCTCGTCCAGGAACGCGATGGCCGCGGCGCACGCGAGCGGCCCGCCGCCGAAGGTGGTCCCGTGCATCCCGGGTCGAAACGCGGCCGCGACCGCGTGCGTGGCCAGCACGGCCCCGAGCGGCAGCCCGGCCGCGAGCGGCTTGGCCACCGTGACGACGTCGGGTACGACGCCGTATTTCTGATAGGCGAACATGGCGCCCGTGCGACCGAGCCCGCACTGGATCTCGTCCAGTATGAGGAGCGCGCCCGCTTCGCGCGTCAGGGCGCGCGCCCGGGCGAGGAACTCGCGGGACACCGGGTTGACCCCGCCTTCGCCCTGGATGGTCTCCAGCCCGACCGCGCACACCGAGTGGTCAAACTTCGACTCGAGATCCGCGACGTCGTTGAACTTCACGAACGTCACGCCCGGCAGCATGGGCGCGAACGGTGCCCGGTACTTCTTGTTGCCGGTAGTCGCGAGCGAACCGAGTGTGCGCCCGTGGAACGAGTCCGTCATGACCACCAGGCGCGACTTCGGCTTCGATCCGTTCGAGTTCGTGTGGCGTCCGTAGGCGCGCGCTAGCTTCAACGCGCACTCCCACGCCTCCGTCCCGCTGTTGCAGAAGAAGGCGCGGTCGAGGCCCGAGAGCGCGGCCAGCTTGGCGGCCAGGCGAGCCTGGTGCTCGTGAAAGAACAGGTTCGACACGTGGATCAGCCGTCCCGCCTGCGCGGCGATCGCGGCCTGGATGGCCGGGTGGCCGTGTCCGAGCGCGTTGACGCCGATACCCGAGAGGAAATCGACATAGCGACGTCCCTCACTGTCGAAGAGGTGCACGCCTTCGCCGCGCTCGAAGAGCACCGGCACGCGATCGTACGTCGGGACCAGGAGCTGAGACTCTTGCTGCCGGATCATGTCCAGATGGGTCTTCATCGCGCGACGACCTCGGTTCCGCGCTCGATCCCGCCGTTGGAGAGCCGGCGCACGTCGTCGGCCCACGCGGCCGGAAGAATATGCACGCGCGGAACACCGCGCCGTAAGGCGCGGTTACACGCTTCCAACTTGGGCAACATCCCGCCGCTCACGACCGCTTCCTGCACCATCGACGGGAGCCGACGAATGTCCAACGACGGCATGACGACGCCCTCCGCGTCGCGCACCCCGGGGACGTCGGTCAGGAACACCAGCGCGTCCGCCTGCAGCGCCGC
>DASPGK010000401.1:0-10169 GCA_035620655.1 Candidatus Krumholzibacteriia bacterium | reverse complement strand
CGTGATCATGGCGGGACACTTCGCCGGGACCGCCAATTTCGGCGGCGCCAATCTCCCGAGCGCGGGTGTGTTCGACGCGTTTCTCGCCCGATACACCTCGGCGGGCACGCACGTGTGGAGCCAGCGCTTCGGGGGGATATCGAACGAGTTCTGCTACACCGTCGACATCAACGCGACCGGCGACATCGCGATCGCGGGCAGCTTCGCCCAGTCGGCCGACTTTGGGGGCGGTGTGTTCGTTAGCAACGGGTCCAGCGACACGTTCGTCGCCCGGTACGACGCGGCCGGCGTGCACGAGTGGAGCCGGAGCGCGGGCGGCGCGCTACCCGACAACGCCGGCGCCCTCGTTTTCGGCGCGGACGGCGACCTCGTGGTGACCGGGTACTTCCAGGACGTGGCGGATTTCGGGGGCGGCGACATGGGGAGCGCCGGGCTCACCGACGCGTTCTTCGCCCGCTACTCCGCAAGCGCGCCCGAGCCGGCCATCACGTCGATCGCGGACATCGGCAACGATCAGGGGCGCAAGGTGAGGATTCGTTTCGACCGATCCGGTGTCGACGACGAGGACGCGGCGGTTCCAGTCACGCGGTACGTCGCGTTCCGCCGCGACGACCCGCCACCGGCCGGCGTGTTGGCGCCACCCACGCCCGACGCGCGTGAGACATTGGCGGCCGGGTGGACCGAAGTCGGGTCGGTGCTCGCGTTCGCCGAAGAGTCGTATGGCATCGACGTCGCCACCATCGGTGACTCGACCATTGCGCAAGGGCAGTACTACTCGGTGTTCTACGTGCGCGCCGCGACCGACGTGCCGAGCCGCTTCTGGGACTCCTCGCCCGATAGCGGGTACTCGGTCGACAATCTGGCGCCGGGAGTCCCCGCCAACCTCGCTCTCGCGGCGGGCCAGCTCACGTGGGACGAATCGACGGCGGCCGACTTCGACTATTTCACCGTCTACGGCGCGAACGTGGATGACTTCGGCGCGGCGACGGTCGTGGACTACACCGTGACGCCCGCGATGGACGTCACCAGCTCGCCGTACGCGTTCTACTTCGTCACCGCTACCGACTTCTCGGGCAACGAGGGCAACCCGGCGCAGGTCGGCACACTCACCGACGTGGGCGAGACCCCGCGCCGCTACGTGCTCTCGATCTCCGCGTACCCGAATCCCTTCAACCCCGCGACCACGATTCGGTACACGCTCCCGTCGCGGGGACGGGTCGTGGTCACGGTGTACGACGCCCGCGGGATGCGGATCGCGTCACTGGTGGACGCGGAGCGCTCGGCCGGGGCCTACACCGCGCGCTGGGACGGCACCGACCATGCCGGATCGCGCGTGAGCTCGGGCGTTTACTTTGCGCGCATCGCCCACAACGGAGCGACGCGGACGCAGAAGCTCGTGCTGCTGAAGTAAAGCGAGCCTCAACGAACGATCACGATCTTCCGCGTCGTGGTTTCGCTGCCGGCGCGCACGCGGTAGAAGTACACGCCGCTGGGCAAGCGGCCCGCGGTGTTGCGGCCCTCGAAGCGCAGCGCGTGCCAGCCGGCCCCCAGCGCCTTCGTGGTCTCGTGGTGCACGCGACGCCCGCGCGCGTCGAACACGTCGATCTCCACGGCTTCATTCCGGGGCATCCCCACTCGCAGCGTGGTCGCGTCGCCGAAGGGATTGGGTGACGCATCCAGCACGCGCAACGCCGACGGCGCCGCACCGGGGGAGTCGATACCGGTGGGATTCGCCGAAACGGTCACGTGCCCGACGGTCCCGCTCTCGTTGCCGCTCTCGTCGACGGCGGTCGCGCGATACCGGTGCATCAGCGCGGGGTCGGCGCTCGTGTGGGTGTACGTGGTGTCCTCGCTCGAACCCAGCGGCAGCCACGCGCTCCACGGATCGCCGAAGCCGGCCCGCTCCGCGTGATAGACGGTGTAAAGATCCACGTCGGGAGCGACCGACGGCGACCAGTCGACGTACACGTAACTCCCGATCCAGTCTCCGTCGATGCCGGAGGGGGCGTCCGGCGCCACTTCGTCGTGTGACGCGCCGCTGATGACCGACGAAACGTAGAAGCCGTCGGTCTCGTTCGCGGCGACGACCGCGAAGTAGTGCGTGGCGGGGTCGCCCGGGGTGGCGTCGCGCGTGGTCGGGACGTTCGCGAAGTACGCCGGGAGCCCGTCGGCGTTGACGTTCATGACCCACTCCCACTCGCACGTGGTGCGATTCGCGCCCGCCCCGGCGGCGGCCATGCCCTGCGGGCAGATGGGATCCGGCGGGTACGGCGGGAGCACGTCCACCGCGCGCCAGATCGAGTAGAACGTAACCGGATCCTGGGGATGAATGAACGGGTCTCCGTCGAGCTGGCTCTTGATCCAATCGAGTCGCAAGCAACCACCCTCGTCGTCGCCTTCGCAATCCGCGGCCGCGACGATCGACGGTTCGGGGTGGCCCCACACGCCGCTTCCCCCGTCGAGGCGCTGGACGTAGATGTGGCTCGCGGTTCGCAGATCGTTCCACGCGAGATAGTAGTCTCCCGACACGCCCGTATTGGCGCGGGACATGTGCGCATAGAATTGGCTTCCGCTGGCGACGCAAACGGGCACGCCGAGACCCGTACCCCAGGGAAAAGGAGTGCCCGACGCGGGGTGGTATCGCGCCGCGTAGACGTCGAAGAACCCGCCGTTCTCGTGCTCCCACACCAGCACCGATCCGCCGGTGCCGTCCGCGACCAGATCCGTCGGGCGCTCCGCCCCGAGTGCCACGTAATGGGCGTCGAACAGACTGCCCAATTCCGTGATCGCGACGCGCGCCGGTGTGAGACCGAACCACCACGCCAGGTGGGCTTTGCCGCCGCCGACGTACGCCAGTTTGGGCAGGACCGACGATTCGTTCGGCGTTCCGATCGCGAACGACTCCGCGATCGAGCCCGCGCTGGATACGCGAACGACGCGAATATTCCGCACACTGCCGACCTGAACCTCGTACGCGATCCACGCGCCGCCGGTCTCGTCGGCAGAGAGCTGGCCCCTCTGGTCTTGAATCGAAAACGTCATCGCCGGCCCGAGCGACAGGTCGAAACCTCCCCACAGCCGGTTGCCGGCGCCGTCGATTTTTTGCGCGTAGATGGCGTTGGATCCCTGCACGCGGTAGGTGACGATCGCCAGCGGAGCCGCACCGCCCGTCACCCCGTCGACGACGTCGAGAAGGGCCTCCTGGCCGAACTGGGCCGTGACCGCAACGCCGTTGGGCCCGAGCTGCGGGACGCCGGCCGCATCGAGCCGCTGTGCTCGAACGGCTTCGTAGACCGAGCTGCGGAAGACCACCAGCGCGCCCCCCGCGCTGTCGCCGACGAGGCACGGCGGCCCTCCGGCGGTGTCGACGATGACCCCACCCGCGTCCCACAAGCCGACACCGTTCGCGTCGAGGCGCTGCGCGTAGACGAAGCCGTCGGCTTCCCAGGCCAGGATCACCCCGCCAAAACCGTCTGGGACGAGGTCGGTGCCGCCGATGACGGCGCCCCCGTTATCGGGAACGATGCCGTTGGTTCCCCAAAGCTTCGCTCCGTACCGATCGAACTTTTGGACGAACACGTGGTCCGTGTCGCCGCCCAGGATTCCGGGTGCCGCCACGAATACGAAGGCTCCGCTCGCAAGAACGGTGTGATCTCCGGTTCCGGTGTTGTACATGCCGATGCCGGACCCGGTCATGTTCACCCCGTTCTCGACCCATTGGGCCGCCGCGCGCACGGGGGCGAGGAGCACGAGACAGGTAACTGCAAACGTGGCAATCCATTGGGCGTATCTCACGGGAGTTCCTCCTGGGCACGAAAGGGGGCGCGGTGCGACGGCGGCGATTCTCGCTCGCCTGAATGGGTTTGCGTCAATCCAGGTCGAATCCGGCCACTCGAGAATTCGGCCGGGCGCGATCGGCTATAATGAAAGCCATGCCCCGTCCCGACGAGGAGTTCCAGAGGCTCGTGGCGAACTCCCGGTCCGGGGAGGAGCGCTCGATCGACCGTGTGACCGCTCTGGTCTACGACGAACTTCGCCGCGTGGCGGCCAGCCAGTTGCGTCTCGAGCGCCGCGACCACACCCTGCAGCCGACCGCCCTCGTCCACGAGGCGTACGCGCGCCTCGCCGAGCAGAGCAATCTCGCCTGGGAGGACCGCCTCCACTTCATCCACATCGCCGCCGCCCAGATTCGCCGCGTCCTGGTCGATCACGCCCGCGCGCGCAACCGGCACAAGCGCGGCGGCGGGCTGGAGCGGGTCACCCTGTCCGACGAGATCGCCCAGGCGCCGCCCGCCGTCGACATGCTGGCCCTCAACGAAGCGTTGGAACGGTTGGACGCGCACTCGCACCAGGACCGCGCCATCGTCGAGCTCAAGTACTTCGGCGGGCTGACCGAGCCCGAGATCGCGTCGGTGCTCGGGATCGGCGAGCGCACCGTACGCCGCCGCTGGACGTTCGCGCGCGCGTGGCTGTTCAAAGAGTTGAGCGAAGGAGGGGCATCGTGAGCACGGACGAGCGCTTTGCACGGGCGCGCGATCTCTTTGAGCGTGCGGTCGAGATGACGACCGCCGAGCGCGCGGTATTTCTCGACCGCGAGTGCAGTGGCGATGTCGCGCTGCGGCGCGAGGTCGAGTCCCTCGTCGCTGCGAGCGAGAACGCGCGCGACTTTCTGGCCGACTCGCCCGCCTCGCCGTGGGCCGGGCGGCGGTTCGCGGGGTACACGATCCTGGGCGCGATCGCCGAGGGCGGCATGGGAGTCGTCCTGCGCGCGCGCCAGGAGCACCCGGCCCGCGACGTCGCCATCAAACTCATCCGCCGGGACGCCCTCGCGGAGAAGTCGCAGAAGCGCTTCCAGCTGGAGGCCGAAGTGCTCGGCCGCCTCGACCACCCCGGCATCGCGCGCATCTTCAGCGCCGCGACCACCGACGACGGGCAGCCCTACTTCGTGATGGAGTACATCGAGGGCGTTCCGGTGACGCACTACGTGCGCGAGAGAAACCTGCCCGTGCGCGATCGCGTGGCGCTGATGATCCGGATCGCGGATGCCGTCCACCACGCCCACGCGAACGGCGTCGTCCACCGCGATCTCAAGCCCGCGAATATCCTGGTTCGTTCCGACGGCCAGCCCAAGGTGCTCGACTTCGGGGTGGCGCGCGTGACGGACTCGGACGTGCAGCTGACGACCTTGCACACCGAGGTGGGGCAGGTGCTCGGCACGCTTCCGTACATGAGCCCCGAACAGGTGCGCGGGCGGCACCAGGACGTCGACGCACGCTCCGATATCTACTCGTTGGGGGTGGTGAGTTACGAACTGCTCACCGGTCGGCTGCCCCACGACGTGCACGGAAAGTCGCTCCCCGAGGCGGCGCGCATCATCTCCGAGGACGAGCCGGAGTCGCTCTCCGCGCGCGGCGGCTCGTTTCCCGCCGACCTCCAGACCATCGTCGGAAAGTGTCTCGAGAAAGAACGCCCGCGACGGTACGAAACCGCGCGTGCGCTGGGCGAAGACCTCGGGCGTTTTCTCGCCGACGAACCGGTCACGGCGCGCCCGCCCAGTGCCTCCTACCAGTTGCGCCGCTTTGCGCGCCGCCATCGCGCAGTGGTGGTCGCGGTGTCGTCGGCATTCGTGATCCTGGTCGCCGGCCTGGCGGTGTCGATCGCCGGGTGGTCGAGCGCGTCGCGCGAGCGCAGGCGCGCATCGGTGGAGAGCGAACGGGTGGGCGTGCTCAACCAGTTCCTCACCGACATGCTGGCGGCACCCGATCCCTACGAAGCCGGGGCGGACGTCCGCGTCGTCGACGTGCTCGATCGCGCATCGGCGCGAATCGATTCTATGCTGGCGGACCAACCCGAGGTCGCGGTCAGCGCGCACCGTACGCTCGCGCAGACCTATCGCTCGCTCGACATCGGTGACAAGGCGGAGCTTCACTTCTCGAGAGCGATCGCGATCACGAAAAGTCGGGTGTCGGGGGAGGCGTCGCCGGAGCTTCTACGCGACTACGAGAACCTGGGCAACTTCTACCTCGACCAGCGCCGGATGTCGGAGGCGGATTCGATCGGGGCCATCGTTACGTCCATGATGCCGCAGGTTCCGGCCGAGAGCATGGAATATCTGGAGTCGTGCCTGTTCCTGGCCTGGCTGGACGAGGCGAATGGGCGCGTGAAGGAGGGCGCCGACCGGCTGCGGCCGTGTCTCGCGACCATGGTTGCGCGATTCGGAGACGAGCACGCGCGCTCGGTGGACGCGCGCGTGGCCCTCGGCAACATGTGTTGGCAGGCCGGGGATCTGGACGAGGCGCGAACCCACCTCGAGAAAGGCCTCGAACAAATGACGCGACTCAACGGAGCCGATCACCCCGCCACGCTGGCGACGCTCAACAATATTGCGTTCGTCTACCGCGAGAGCGGCGACAACGATCGTGCACTGGCCGCGTTCGAACAGAGCCTGCGGGGGAGAATGATCGCGTACGGGGCCGAGTCGTGGCCGACGGCTTTGGGCTACGGCAACCTCGCCCACCAGCAGCGAATCATGGGACGCGGAGAAGACGCGCTGCCAAACCATCGCGAGGCCATCGCCATCGTGCGGCGGGTGCTCGGCGACGACGACGCCCGAGTCGCCATGCTGCGCTCCAGTTACGGACAGACACTCTTTGCCACCGGGCGCCTGGACGAGGCGCAGGAAGAGATGCTGGCCGCGTACGCGGGTTTGGAGGCCGCGTTCGGTGCCGACCATCCGCGCTGTCACGCCCTGGCGAAGAGTCTCGCGGACTTGTATGCGGCGAGGGGGGACGACGAGCGGGTGCAGTACTACCGAATGCGCTCCGGAGCGACCGCCGCCCCCTAGTCGTCGTCGGGACCGGACCCCGCACCCAACCCGTCCGGCGTGATCGCTTTCCCGCCCATTTCCTGCGTTCCTCTATAGACGGCCGAATGGTTCGGCCCGGCCCCCCGGAGGTACGAGGTCATGAACTCCATCAATCACAATACGATACGGCTGCTCGCGGTGTGCGGGTTGCTGGCCCTGGCGGCGTGCAGCGAGCAGGCGGCGGCGCCCCAGGAGCCGGAGAACGCCGGCTACCAGCCGCGGACGCTCACCCGCGACGACCTGGCCCCCGAGGGAGTCGTCGTCGAGACCGCGGACGGCTACCAGGTCCAAGGCGCCTTGCACGTCAAGACCGACGAGGGCGAAGTCTCCTTCGTCAACGCCGACCTGGACGTGTCGTTCGACGAGAACGGGCGCGTGCGCAACATCACCGGCACCACCGAGATTCCCTCACCGCACGAGCGCATCGAATTCGCGAATCCCGTGCAGGCGGATATCGGTTTCTTCTCGGGCAAGTTCCTGAACGATAACCGCGACTTCATTCTTCTCAAGGAAGACACCGACTACTTCGTGTTCAACTTCGACGTCAACCTCGAGATGCGCATCGCCACCGGCGAAACGGGCGAGGACGCCACCAAGCCCATTTCGGTGCGGGCGCCCTTGGGCGGGCAGCTGCTCATGATCATCGACTACAACGACCCCATGTACTACGTCTACGGGGAGCAGGACCTCCTCGGCGCCGCCGGCATGGGATGGTCGCTGCACAGCCGCATTCCCTTCGCGCCGTGGCATCCGGTCGAGGACATGGGCACCTTCGACGGAAAGAACACGCGCGTGGGGACGTTTCCGATCCTCAAGGTGCTGGAAGTCACGGGGCAGATGGTGGACAACAACTACACCGAGTTGCACCTGTCCGAAGAAGACCCCCTCACCTCCGACCTGCGCACGGGATACCAGAGCGGTTACAACGGCGAGATGGCGCTGGATCTCTTCTTGAAGGACATCGTCGGCGTGGAGATTCCCATCGCGGAAGGCAGCGGCGGAGTGTGGAGCGAAGTGAGCGTCCAGGAGGTCTTCGAAGGTCACGCGTACGTGAACGGACTGACCTCCGAACTCGACTGGTGGCCGGCGTTCATTCCGGCCGCCCCGGTCGCGTCGCTGCGCACGAGCGCCTTCATCCGCAGCGACCTCGACTTCGACGTGACCGTCGCGGGCGAGTTCGGCTGGAACCTGGCCGCGGGTGGGGGCAACGCGTGGAGCGGCTATTTCAATTTCGCGCCGGAAGCGCTGACCCTGGGCGGATCGGTGCGGGACGACGACACCGTGTTCAACATCGAAGGCCGTGTGACCAAGGAGACCACCAGCGTGTCGACCCGGCCCCCGCAAGAGGTCCTCGACCTCGTGAGCAGCGGTGTCACCGGCGAATTGGACGATCGCATCGCGCAAGCCGAGCAGGCGTGGAATGACCTGCAGGAGGCGACCGCGGACTACGAGTTCGAGTTGAGCCTGCGGGGGTTGCGCTCGGCGCTACCCAACATCGTCGACACGGCCAAGAACGCGCTTTCCACGGCGATCGCGAACGAGTTGCGGAACCACGAAGGGGAGCCCTACTACGACGACCTGCGCGATCACCTGTACTCGGCGGACAATCCGTATCACACGGCACTCGATCGCCTGAAGGCGGCGGCACTGCAGATCCAGGACAACGACCAGACCCGCGCCGAGATCGAAGCGGCCCTGCGCGGTGTCGCGGCGAGGAAGATCTTCTCGACCACGTACGTCTACCGAGTGTTAGGCGTCACCGTCAAGACCGTCAACGTGAGCCGTCGCATCATGTCGGACACGCAGGCCAATCAGATCATCACGGCCGCGGACAACGTGCGGCATATCAAAGAGTCGTGGGACCGCAAGGTCCGTATGCAGGAGATCTACGACACGATTCCCGACAAGGAAATCTTCGAGCGGGTCAAGGACGACATCGAGAACGGCCTCATTGTGATCGACGACCTGGGCGAGATCGGGTTCGTGTACGGACACGACGACCAGGTGTTCCGAGCCTATGCGCTGGTCGGCGGTGACCGGCACGAGCTGGGCGAGGTCGATCTGTTCAGTGTGGTCGACCTCGTGGCAGCGGTGACGAGCGCCATCGTGGACGACCTGGTGTCGGGCGACTGACGCCACGGCGCCGATAGCAACGTGCGATCGAGGCGGCGGGGATCACCTCCAAGGTGAACCCCGCCGCCTTCGCGTTGCTTGACGCCGCTACCTCAGTACCACGATCTTCACCACGTCACGTGTGGTCCCGGCGGTGAGTCGGAGGAAATAGACTCCGTTCGGGACCGCGTGGCCCGCGCCGTTTCTTCCGTTCCAGTCGTACCGGTGGTTCCCGGCCTCCAGCCAGCGGTTGACCAGGAGCGCGACGCGCTTCCCCTGTGGGTCAAAAATCTCGATCCGAACTCCGTGGCCGCTCGCGAGGTCGAAGGCGACCCGCGTGCTCGCGCTGAACGGGTTTGGTGCGATGGAGAGAATCTTCGACCGCGCCGGCGGCACGTCGCCGTCGTCAATGCCCGTGGAACCCTCGCACGCGTCGCCGATTTCGTTGTTGTTTTCGTCCGACTGGTCTGGATTAAACACGTCTGGGCAATTATCGAACGAGGGATTGGGCCAGCAGTGGTCCTCGTAGACACCGTCGGCGTCCGCGTCCACGCAGGCGTTGATGGAGTAGGCCCAGGCGGCGGTGCTCGGCATTGGCATCCCGTCGTTGATATCGACGATGCTGCCGGGCCCGAGTTCGACACTGACCGGACCCGCACCCGGCGCGAAGAACCCAGTGAACAAATAGGGTCCCCCGCCGCTGCCGGAAACGCTCGTCGCGGGAGAGCCATTGACCTCGAGGTCCGCCGCCACTACGCCCGTCACCGGCTCTGCAAAGTCGACCGAAATCGACGTGAGAGAGGCCAGGCCGTAACCGCGCGGCGGATTCGTGAACGCGAGGTCCGGTGGGATCCCGGGCGCATTCGCGCGGTCGTCGAGGTAATTGTCGGCGATGGTGTTCACAAACCGGTGCCACCGCCAGAAGACCGGGTCTTCGGGCGCGGTGAAGGTTCCGCCCATCGAGCCACCGATCGCAACGTGAACATCGTTATGCCAGGGCGATGTGACCGCGCAACCAAGGTCGGCAAGACTCGCGAAATCGCGGCGTTTAGTCTGTCCTCCGACGGCGCACGCGGGTTCGCCCGCCGGACGCGCGCTCCCGTCGCCGGCGAACGTGAACCAAGGGGGCATGGGTAGACCGGGAGCCCCCGAGTCCCGGTCCGCGTGGGCAATGCTGTACGCGCCATCCGCA
>DASPGK010000400.1:0-2722 GCA_035620655.1 Candidatus Krumholzibacteriia bacterium | reverse complement strand
TACGATCGCACGCGCGCGGCCTGGGCGCAAGTGCCCCGGAGCCCCGCGTCCGCGAGAAACCGGAGTATGGCCGCGGCCAACGCGTCCGGATCGCGCGGCGGTACCAACAGACCGGTTACGCCGTCCTCGACCAGTTCCGGGATTCCCCCGGTGCGCGTGGCCACCACCGGAACGCCCAGGGCCTGCGCGTCCATGATCGACGTGCCCAGCCCCTCCAAGTACGAGCTCATGACGAAGACGTCGAAGGCGCGCAGCAGATCGAGCGCGTCGGTGCGAAACCCCGTGAAGAACACGCGCCCGTCAATGCCCAGTTCCCCCGCGAGTCCTTCCAAGCGCGCGCGCAGGGAGCCTTCTCCCACTATAAAGAAGCGGACGTCGTCCCGCTGCGCGAGCACCCGCGCCGCCGCACCCAGGAGATCGTCCTGTGCTTTGTGCGGCGCCAGCGCCGCCACGTTCCCGACCGCGAAGGAGCCCGCGCTCAGGCCCAACTCCGCGCGCACCGCCGCGCGTTCCTTCAGTCCGTCGAACTTCGCGAGGTCGATGCCACTCGCCACCACGCGCACACGCGCGGGCGGGATCCCGCCCGCGACCAGCACGCCCCGCACCCCTTGCGAGATCGCGATGTACGCATCCGCGCCGCGCCGGTACTTCCACGCGCTGGCCGGAGAACGCGCCACCGCGAAGTCGACCCGCCGGCTGACGACGTGATACGGGCGCGGCGAGAGGCCGACCCGTGCGATGGCCACCATCCCGTGCGCGCGCGCCGCGTGCGAGTGCACGAGGTCGAACTGCCCGCTCGCCATCGCGCGCCGGAGCGCGACGATCCCGGACCAGCCGAGCGAGAGCGGACGCCGCTCGATGGCGAGCCCCTCGCAGCGACGGTAGAGCTCGCCCGCCGACGGCGCTGCGAGGGTCACCGCCACGCCGCGCTCGACCAGCCCCGACATCAGCAAGCGCACCTGCGCCTGGCCGCCGCGCCACGACTCCTCGGAGTCGACCATCAGCACGCGCAAGACGCGCGCGTCGGGGGTTTCTCGGGCCCGTGGGTCGCGCGTCATCGAGCGCACGCCTCCTCGCAGTAGGCGGCGAAGCGCCGCGCGATCGGCACCGGTGTGAAGTCACGCGCGACCCGCGCGGCACCCGCACGCGCGACGCGCTCGCGGTACTCCCGGTTCTCGATCAGCCCCCGGATCGCGAAGGCCAGCGCTTCGCCGTCTCCGGGCGGCGTGGCCACGATTTCTTCCCCCACCTGGAACGTCTCGCGCACGGCGCGCGAGTCCATGGTGACGACGGCGCGCGCCATTCCCATGCACTGGTATACCTTGTTGGGCACGACACGCGCCGCCTTGGGCGTCGAGCCGAAGATGCCGAGACACACCGTGGCGCCCGCGATTCGCTTCGGCAACTCGGCGGCCGGCACGCGCGGCGTCATCACGATGTTCGCAAGGCGTCGCTCGCGTACCGCGCGTTCCACCTCGGCCCGGGTTTGGCCGTCGCCCACGAGTTCGAAGCGAAGGCGCGGATCGTCGCGCAATCGCTCCGCGGCTTCGACCACGACCGGGACGCCGTGCAACGGCAAGTAGCTGCCGTAGAAGAGTACCGTCGCGACGCCGGCGTCGGGGGGAGGAGGCGCGGGGTGAAACACGGCGTCGTCGCAACCGACTTCGAGCACGCGAATGGGCGTGTCGGGCGGGGCGAGCTGTTCGGCGAAGAGGTCGGCGTGCGCGCGCGTATCGGCCAGGATCAGGTCCGCGAGCGCGAAGGAGACGCGATCCAGGTTCTTGTTGTGCCACGCCTGCGGGCCGCGCGCGTCCGCGTCGGCGCGATCGAGGATGCGGGTGTCGTAGCGCGAGACCAAGGGGTCGAACACGCACGGGAGGCCGGCGCGCCGTGTGAGCAGGTGGGCCAGGGGCACGTCCTTGTGACGAAACTCGGGCACGAACACCACGTCGAATCCACGGTCCAGGTGGCGCCATTTGCGCACCAGTCCCGCGTAGCGACGCACCACCTTCTTGCGGGGATTCTCGACACAGCTCACCACGGAAACGCCGAGGCGCGCGAGTCCCGCGAGAATCACGGCGCTGCGCGGGTAGCCCGCGTGATGGCCGCCGAACACGCACACGCCCCTCATGCTCTGCGCGCGCGCTCCCACGCCTTCGCATACTTGAGAAACACGCTGTACGAGGACAGCAGGCACAGAACCAGACCGGGATGGCCGTCGCGAACGCCCCACTGCAGCGCGTACATGCGCAGGAATCGAAACGGCGGGTGCACGAGCATGTTGAGAAGGGCCGCGCGCCCGCCGCGCTCGACGTATTGGCGCGCGCCGCGCGTCGTATACGCGTCGATCTTGTCCAAATGGTGCGCGACGTCGCGGTAGGGCGTGTGCCGGAGGCGCCCCGAAAGCCAGCCGGCCTCGCCTTCCAGGACGACTTCCTCGTGGACCCACGCATCCGGATAGTGTCCGCGCCGGCGGTCGTACAGGCGCAGCACCTTGTCGCGCTGCCATCCACACCCGCGGATGGTACGGCCGAGGTAGTCGTTGCGCCGGCGGATCCAGAAGCCCGTGTGGGTTCCCGGATCCAGATTCGCGATCTCCGCTCGCGTGGACTCGTCCAAGGCCTCGTCGGCGTCGAGCACGAGCACCCAGTCGTTGCGCGCGCGCGCCACCGCCCAGTTTTTTTGGTCGGGCGGCGACCGGTACGGCCGCCGGTATACCACC
>DASPGK010000399.1:0-3916 GCA_035620655.1 Candidatus Krumholzibacteriia bacterium | reverse complement strand
CGCTGTACGTGCGCGTCGTGCTCCCGCCCTCGCGCGCGTTCAGCGCCGACTTGACCGGTCCCATGACCGAGCTGGCGTTGTACCTGCGCGACAACTCGCCGCCCGACGCGGTGGTGGCGGCCGCCGACATCGGCTACCTCGCATTCTATTCGCAGCGGCGAGTGCTCGACCTGGGCGGGCTGGTCGAGCCGGAAACGGGGAAGCTGCGCGAGGCCCACGACTACGAGGACATCGTCGCGCGCGGGCTCTATTTCGACGTGCCCGGCTACCCGCACGTGGACTACTTCGTCGATCGCGATCACCAAGCCGATCGCTTCGACGGGGGGATCGTGGGCGGGCGCCGCTTCGAGCGCGTGTACGCTACCGAAGTGCGTAACCTGGGCATCCGCAAGCCGGGAGTGTTTCATTATGTTTTGTATCGCTTGACGGTGGTTCAATGACGCCCGTGCTGCCGGACATCGCGGTCCCGCCCGATCTCGCGCGCGCGGACATGCCCGACCTGTTGCGCCACTGGTATCTGGGCACACGCGCGCGCCGTCACATGATGATGCGCCGCTTCATGGAAGTGGACCGGCACCTGGATCTCGCGGCGGGGCGCCGCGTGCTCGACGTGGGCTCGGCGTGGGGATTCAACGTGATGGCGCTCAACGCGCTCGGTTTCCACGCGGTCGGCGTGGACATCGTGCCCGACCCGTTCGTGGTGGGCAAGCGCATCGCGGACTACAACCGCATTCCGTTCGACGTCGCCGGCGCGGACGCGCGCGCGCTTCCGTTCGGCGACGCGCGCTTCGATCACGTAACGCTGGTCGAGACCTTCGAGCACATCTTCGCCGAGGACCGGCCGCGCGCGATGGCCGAGTGCTTTCGCGTTTTACGCCCCGGGGGCCGCATCGTACTCTCCACACCCAACCACGCGAGCCTGGTCGAGCGCGCGAAGCGCGTCGCGGTGCGTCACCCGTGGATCCGCGCGAAGCTGCCGTCGATGTGTTATCCGGACCTGGGGTCCACGCGCGATGACTATCACCCGTATCGTTACCACCGGCCGCTGCCCGACCGCGAGATCGTATCGCTGCTCGAGGGCGCCGGCTTCCGCGTGACCGAGGTGTCGCACTTTCTCTTCATGCTCAAGAGCACGCCCGACGCGTGGTACGCGCCGTGGACCGTTTTGGAGAAGACTTCGGAACGGACGCCGGGCGTGCGCGGGTTGGCCGCGACCGTGTGCGTAGTGGCCTCCAAGCCCTCCTAATCCCACCCCTCCTCGCCGCTTCCGGGACCGCTTTTGGGCGGGCCGTGGATAATTATCCCTGCCGCAGGATTTTCCCTTGACCGTGATCCCTAAAAATCCCTAGAATGCGCATTCAAGTGGTGCAAGTTCCCTAAATCTGTCCTAAATAGTAACGTTTCCAACGAGTTAGGCTTTGCTGATGCAGGGCACCTTCGGCGAGAAACACGTCCACGGCATCGACCCCAAGGGCCGGCTCCAACTCGCGCGCCCCGTGCGCGAGCTGCTGAAGCTCAAGAAGGGCGACCGTCTCCATCTTCTGCCCAATATCGAGGACCCGCCATTCCTGGAGGTTCGCACCACCGCCCAGTGGGACGAGTACGAGCGCCGATTCTTGAGCCAGGCCCCCGGCGATTTGAAGCGCGATTTCGTGCGCTTTGTACAACTCCACCGCGAGACCGTGGTGGCCGACGCGCAAGGGCGGCTGATCTTGCCCAAGAGCCTGCGCGACCGCTGCCAGCTCGAGAGCACCGTCGTCGTCATTCACATGAGCTCGTGCGTCGAAGTGTGGAGTCCCAAGCACATCGAACGCCGTTACGCCGAGATGGCGAAGGCGTTCAAGCACATCAACAACACGTTCTTCTAGGCGCAGCGCATGACGATGGTAGTCGTTCCATTCGGATGGTCCGGCGCGCAAGCGCGCAAGGATAACGCGATGCAGCACCTGCCGGTCATGGTTGACGAGGTCGTGCGCTACCTGCTCCACGAGCGCACGCGCGTCGTGATGGACGGAACGGTCGGTTTCGGCGGGCACGCGGAGGCGATCCTGTCCGCGCGCCCCGACATCCGTTTGATCGGCGTCGACCGCGACCCGGCCGCGCTGGAGGCCGCCGCGGTGCGCTTGCGCGGCTACGCCGATCGCGTGCACTTGGTGCGCGGGCTCTACTCGGACTTCGAGCACGCGCTTGCGGGCGTGGGTAAGGTCGACGGCGTGCTGCTCGACCTCGGCTTCTCGAGCCCGCAGCTCGACGACCCCGCGCGCGGCTTCGCGCATTCGGCCCACGGCCCCCTCGACATGCGCATGGACGGCGAAGGCGAGACCGCCGCGCTGATGCTGGCGCGTCTCGATGTCGACCAGATTGGTACATTGCTTCGCGAGTTGGGTGAGGTCCGCCAGGCCCGCCGGGTCGCGCGCGCGATTGCGAGCGCGGCCGCGGCGGGCACTCTCTCCACGACGTCGGATCTGCGCGCGGCCGTGATCGCGGCGCTGGGTCGCGGGGTTGCCCCGGCCGAATTATCGCGCGTCTTCCAGGCCGTGCGCATCGCCATCAATCGAGAGCTCGACGCCTTACGCGCGTTCCTGGACGGCGTGCTCGACGTCCTCAATCCGGGCGGGCGCCTGGTGGTTCTGAGCTACCACTCGCTCGAAGACCGCATGGTGAAGACGTTTCTGCGCGACGCCGCCGCGACCTGCGTGTGTCCTCCCAATGTTCCGGTGTGCGTGTGCGGCCGCGTTCCGCGCCTCGAGGTGTTGACGCGCAAGGGCGTGCGCGCGTCGCACGACGAGATCGCCGCCAACCCGCGCGCGCGGAGCGCGACCTTGCGCGCCGCCGCCAAGGTCTCGAACGGAGCGCGCGTATCCGGAGGCCGGGTGCAATGAAGCGCCGCAATCGCATGTTGGTCGCGGGACAGTTCCTGCTCGACGCGCTGGCCGGCAAACTGGGTGCGCCCATGATGGTTATGGCCTACGCGACCTTCGCCGTGCTCCTGCTCGGATACGTGTCGACCCAGGTGTACACCTCGAGCCTCATGGAAGACGTGGCGGCGCGCAAGCGTGAGGAGCTCGTGCTGCGCGAGCGTATCGGCGTGCTCACCGCCCGCTACGCCACCATGACGTCCAAGTCGCGCGTGTCGCGGCACTGCGAAGAAAGCCTCGGCCTGGTGGGTGCCACCCAGAGCGACGTGGTGCGCGTCGCCGTCGACGGCCCGGTGCCGCGCGACGCGGCGCGGCCGGGGGCACCCGTGCGGGTCGACCAAGTGCTCGGCACCGGCGTGAGCGAGCTATCGCAGGTGATGCGCAGATGACGGCCCGCGACCAGAAGCGGCGGTTGTGCGTCGTGGGTGGGATGTTCGGGCTCGCCGTGCTGGTGCTGTGGGTGCGTCTGGTCCAGGTCCAGTACGTCCGTCACGACGAATTCCGGAGCATCGCGGAGAAGCAGCGCGTGGCGCCGCGCGTGGTCGCGGCCGACCGCGGCGGGATCTTCGACCGCGAGGGACGTCCGCTGGCCATGAACATCCGTCGCTCGTCGGTGGCGATCCAGCCCGCACGCGTCAGCGATGCCGACGCGGTCGCGCGCGCCCTCTCGCGCACGCTGGGCGTCTCGGTGCGATCCGTGCGCGACAAGCTGCGCTCGCGCAAGTCATTCGTCTACGTCAAGCACGACGTCGTGCTGCCGGAAGCGACGCGTCGCGAGTTGGCCAAGCTCGACGGTGTGGTCGTGGAGTTGAAGGCCAGCCGCATCTATCCGTACGACGCGGTCGGCAGCAAGGTGATCGGCTTTGTGAGCCGCGAAAACGGCGGCCTGTCCGGGGTCGAGGCCGCGTACGACCGCGCCCTGCGCGGGAGCGACGGGCGCGAGACGGTGGTGCGCAACGGCGCCTACAAGAGCGACCGCTACTACACGCAGATCGAAC
>DASPGK010000398.1:0-2138 GCA_035620655.1 Candidatus Krumholzibacteriia bacterium | reverse complement strand
TCTCGGTCACGTCGGGGCCTCCTTAAAAGTGCATCGCGGTGCCGAACATCCAATTGCGCCCCGGCATACGGTAGCGGGCCAGCTCTTCGAATGGCGTATCGAGGAGATTGTTCACTTTGATCGAAAACGTCCACGCACCGTTCAGCCGGCACTGCGCGGCCGCGTTGAAAACCCAGAACGCGTCCGGCGCCTGCAGCGGATACAAGAATACTTCGTCTATCCGGCTGCGGTAGCGCGCGTCTCCGTGGAGCATCCACCGCCGCCATCCGAGGTCGGCGCCGATCGCCGCTGAGTGCTCGGGGCGATACGGCAGCGTGCGGTCGTCACGATCGTCCGACTCGTCGCGCGCATCGAGGTAGGTGTAGCTCGCCGTCGCGGTCAGTGCGCGCCAGCGAAAGTGCAGGCTCGTCTCCACACCCTGCATACTCGCGCGGTTCAGGTTGCGCACTTGGTACAGCGCGGGAATGCCCGTCTCCGCGGAGATGTCTTCCCAGAAGATCATATCCTCGTACTCGTAGCGAAACACGGCGCCGTCGAAGTCGAAGAGGGCTGACGGGCTCCAGCGAACCCCGGCCTCGATCGAGAGCGTCAAGTGCTCGGGTTCGAGATCGGGATTGGGAAGGAACTCGACCCCGCCGCCGAGCTCCTTCTGCAAGAACATCTCCGCGATCGTGGGGGCGCGGAAGGCCTGTCCGTAGAGCGCCCGCACCGAGACCTCGCCGTCCGGCGTCCATACCAAACCGAACTTGGGGCTGAACTGCTCGAGCGTGCGCACCCCCACCAGGTGGTTCCAGTCGTAGCGGCCGCCGACGGTCGCCGACAGCCAGCGCGCGATCTCGACGTCGTCCTGCAGAAACACCGAGTAGTTGTTGATCTGATGGTCGCCGTACATGACCGTGTCCGGCGACGAGTGGACGTAGTCGATCTGGATGTCGGAACCGGCCACCAGCAGGTGACGCTCGTGCAATCGCCAGTCGAGCTGAAGGAGATTGCCGATCTTGTCGCCATCGATGCTGGTGCGCAGGCCGTACGGCTCGTTGCCCGGGATAGCCTGGTTCGGATCGTCTTCGTTGAAGAACGAGCGCTGTTCGTGGTGATAGTAGTACGCGCGCATCGAGTACTTCATGTCCTCTCCGCTGAGGCCCCAGTACCACAGGTCGGCGCTCCCGTACGTCTTCTCCTGAAGATCGTCGGTGTAGGCGTCGCGAACCTGCAATGGCTGCGCGGAGTTCAACCACGCGTGCGGGTAGTCGTTGTCGGCCTGGCCGCCCCCGAGTGTGAGCTCCAGCTTGCGCTCGCTGCTGACGTCGTAGAGGACCTTCCCGTACACGTCGTAGAACTCGAACGCGGTGTTCTCCGCGTAGCCGTCAGACTCCTTGCGCGTCGCGCTGACCAGGAAGCTGGTTCGGCCCAATCGCGCGGAATAGTCGGCGGTGACCTCGCTCTGGTACAGAGTCTCGTCGGTGTAGCGAATGTCGGCCGGTGGCTGCTCGTAGAATCCGAGCTTCATCTCGAGCTTGCCCGAGGAGACGGGCCCGGGCCGGCGCGTGATGACGTTGATCACGCCGCCCATGGCAGTCGACCCATACAAGCTCGAGAACGCGCCCTTGACCACTTCGACGCGGTCGACGAACTGCACGGGGACGAGACTCCAGAACGCGCCCCCGGAATCCGAAGTCAGCGCCGGGCGCCCGTCGACCAAGAGGAGGACGCGATTGCCCACGCCGCCGCCGGCGACGTCGGAGCTGCCGCGTATCGACATCGACTGCACCGATATGCCACCGGTCGATCGAAACGCGTTGAGCCCGGGCACGGACTCCACCGCCTGATCAAACGTCACCGGGTCACGGGCGGCGATCTCCTCCCGATTGAGGACCGACACGCTGGCGGCCGCCATGCGCGCCGTCTGCTCGGTGCGCGCGGCGGTTACGACGACGGGATTGGCTTCGATCAACGCGGGCACGAGGGCGACGTCGACGCGGGTGGTGTCGCCGGCCATGACGACGAAGTCGGCGGTGCGCAAGGTCTCGTGGCCCACGCGCGAGACGACGAGTGCGTAGGTTCCCGCCGGCAGTTCGGGGACGACGAAGTGTCCCTGCGGGTCGGCGATGGCACCTCGCGTCGTGCCGGCGACGGCG
>DASPGK010000397.1:0-2234 GCA_035620655.1 Candidatus Krumholzibacteriia bacterium | reverse complement strand
TCCGCCGACCGGCGTCGACTGGACTTCGTGCATGCCGCGATACACCAGCGAATAGTTCTGCGCACCCGCCGGGTCGAGCGAGCCCTTGTGGGTCACCGTGACGCGATAGAGTCCCGCGGGCGCGGTGTCGATGTCGACCTGTTCGACGTTGTCGACCACGTTGTCGGCCTTGGTGGCGGCGTTCGCCGGCGCGAGGCGATCCAGCCTCCACGGGAGCGTGGTGGTCGCAGTCGGCACGTGCACGACGCGGAGGTCGAGGTCGTTGATGAGCTTGGGCGTCGGGTTGTCGAGCGCGATCGGCGAGGGCGACCCCTCGGGGTCCGTCCACACGATGGTCACGCGCGCATCCTGCGGCGAAGTGATCTCGAAGTAGTAGGTGTCGGTCTCTCCGTCGGTCAAACCCGCTTCGAGAACGCCGAGGTCGGCGCCCGGGGCGGCGTGCACGATGTCCGCCATGCGGTGCGTGTTGAGCAGCCCCCACCCGTTCATGTAGTCGGGGCCGTCGGCGGGGCCGGTTTCGTCGGCCGCGTTGATCACGAGCGCCTTCAACGTCGACGACCACGGCGACGCGCCCTTGACGACTTCGTAGTCCTGCGCGATCAAATTGACCGAGCCGGCCGCGTTGGGTGTCGCCATCGACGTGCCCGACATGGTGGTGTAGGCATTGTTCGCCGTGCTGGTGCACGAGAACAGTCCGGCGCCGTTGGCCACGATGTCGGGCTTGATGCGGCCGTCGTCGGTGGGGCCCCAGCTGGTAAAGGCAGTCAGCGTGATGTCGCTGGGCTGCGTGTACCCGCTCGGGAAGTCGTTGCACGCGCCCACGCACAGGATGTTTTTGGCCGTGCTGAAGTAGCTGATGGTGTCGTAGCCCCCCGCCTGTCCGTCGGCGGGATGAAAGTCGACGGCCGCGACCCACTGGCCGAGGCCATTGTCCCAGTGCTGGTGGTTGGCCGCGCCGGGTCCGTTGTCGTCGCGCTCGTTGCCGGCGGCGACGCAAATCAAGTAGTACGGGGCGTCATACGCGATCTCGTCGTACTCGAGGGCGCTCCCGTCGTAGTATCCGAACCCGTAGTCTTCGCTGGCGCTGACGGCGAGGTCGCCGTACCAATACCACGTCGCCCCGTTCAAGAACCAGCCGGTGATGAACCCGTACGAGTGGTTCGACACCTGCAGCCCGGCGGCGGCCGCCGCGGCCATCTCGATGGTATCGTTGGTCCACTCGTAGGAGTGTAGAGCCGCTGCATACGACCCGCCGCGCGCGCTGACGTTGATGCCGGCCCCGACCATGGTACCCGCCACGTGCGTCGAGTGTGCAAGGAGGCTTCCGCCGTCCATGACGGTCACGCGGCCGCCGAATTCCTGGTGCGCCGCGCGCACCGCGCCGCCATCCCACACCGCCAGTTCGCCCGCCGCCGTGGTCGAGCCGGTCAAGTTATAGAAGCCGTTTCCGACCCCCACCGGCCACACGTCGTAGGTGCGCGTCGTCAGCGCCGCGTTCAGGTTGTGCACCGTGTAGTACGCCGGCACCCCGTTCTCGCGGATGTACATCAGCTTGATCTCGGGATTGACGTTGAGCGCCTGCTGCGCGGGGTCGGTCGACGCGAGCAGGTTGAAATACAGGGGCGTCTGCTTCGCTTGCAGGCTCCGTTCGAACTTTTGCGACAGCTCTTTCAACGTGGCGACGTCGGTGGACCGCTGGGCGGACGCGCCGGTGCCGAATCCCGCGACCGCGACCACGGCCAACGCCGCGGGCACGGCCGCGAGACGACGGAAGCCGTTACGGATGGATGGACGCATCGAGTCTCTCCTGTTTCCTAGAGGTGGACGTTGCTGACTGGGACGCACGGAGCGCCTCAATTATAACACAGCGGTTGCCTGGGCGCCCGCGCAGAGTCGGCGCCCACAGGCCACGCCGCCCGGTTCGATTAGGGAATCACGCGCAACCGCGCGCCACCCCGCGCACTGCTATAATGAGACCTCGCATGAAGCATACCCGCCCCGATCACGGCCTCGATTCGCACCCATCCGGGTCCGCCTTTCCCGCGACCCGGCATTCGCTCCTGTCGCTGGCCCGGAGTGGCGACCACGCGACCCGGCACCGCGCGCACGACGCGCTGTTTTCGTGCTACTGGAAGCCGGTCTACAAGTACATCCGCCTGCGGTGGAACCAACGCGCCGAAGACGCCGAAGATCTGACCCAGGGGTTCTTCGCCGGCGCGATCGATTCTAGCTTC
>DASPGK010000396.1:0-9098 GCA_035620655.1 Candidatus Krumholzibacteriia bacterium | reverse complement strand
GTATCTCGACACCGAAGCCAACCCCCGCGACCGCGATCAGGTCGACACCAGCGTCAATCTACGCTTGAGTTCCACGCCCTTCACGAAATTCAGCGCGAACATCAACCTCGCGTACTCGGCCTCCGAGTTCATCAATATCGACGCCAGCCAGTCGAGCAATAACCGCACGCGCGAGCTCTACGAGCTGCGCCCGGCGTTCACCTATGTCTTCAACGAGATGATCACGGTGAGCCAGTCGTACGGAGTCGCCATCGAGTACACGGACTTCGTCTTCACGCCGACCAGCAACTTTCTGGATCGCAACCTCATCTTCACGAATCGGTTCGATTTCAAGCCAACGCGCCATATCGGATTCGTGTTCGACTACGGCTATAACTTCCACGACAACGGGTCGTACCTGCCGGACGAGGTCACGGGTGAGGAAGAGCTTTCCGTGCAGGGCGAGGACCGACGGGATCGCATCAATCTGCGGCTCGACTACCGGGTGATGTCGCGCACCGTGCAGAAGGCACCCAGCGATCCGCAGCTGCGCCAGTCGCTGGGCGTATTCGCGGAACAGCGGTACAGCCGGTTCGAGGACCGATCGGTGTTGTCGGACTCCAAGACGGTCACGACCGACGGGCAGATCGTGGTAGGGGCCCGCGGGGACTACGAATGGGGCAACGGCCGGACGCTCAAGTTCACGCTGGCGCGGGTCAAGCGCTCCACTAAATTCGGCTCGGAGGCGGAGAAGAACTACTGGGACATGCGTTCGGAGTTCAACTACCCCTTCTAGATGGAAGTCATGAAGAGAAGAATCACTCAGGCCGTATTGACGTGCGCGATCACGGTCGCGATGTCGGGGTGTCTGTTCGACACGCGTGACGCCGAGCCCCCCACCGACGGCAGCGGCGGATGCACCGCGATCGCTCTCGACGTCTCCAACGCCGTGTTCGAGGCGATGACGTGCGCGCTCGAGAGCGAGCAGGACGCAGCCTATGAACGCGTCATCAGCGAGCGCTTCGTCTTCTCGCCCACATTCGACGACTCGACCGATCAAACGTTCGCCGGGACACCCGTGTACGACGGCTGGAACAAGACGGTCGAGTTGGACGTGCTGAGGCTGATGCTCTCGGACGCCCAGACCCTGGCGGTCGAGTTCACCCCTTCGATTCTGATCAACCAGACGACCTTCGTGCGCTACCGGGTCGAGTACTTGCTGACCGTGGTCAACGTGGCGACACCCGGGGACACGACGCAGTACGGGGGCGTGGCGCAGTTCGATGTCCGCAACGAGGGCGGCAACTGGCGTCTGACTTTCTGGGACGAGATCGAGACCGTTCCAAACCTATCCACGTGGGGATTCCTCAAGGGAATCTTGAGGTTACGACTGAACCCGTAACGGAACGACGGGTAGTGATTCGGTAGCCTAGGACATGAATTAACTCATTATGAATCTTGACGTTATGATTGTGGTTGGTGTATGATTCACCTGCTCTTGTGCGACGACGACTCGCGGAAAGGATCTGCAGCGATGTTGAAGCGTAGTTTGATGCTCTGCGGGCTCACGGCCATGGCTTTGTTCTTGTCTTCGTGTCTCTTGGACCCGGACGAGGACCCGCCCGGCGACGATCCACCCCCGGCTCTTGAGCTCAAGCCCCTCACGGAGAAGTGGCACGTCCTGAACAATATCGAGTACGCCTATTCACGGCGCGTGAAGTCGGCCTATGAAGAGCTGCTCAACGAGGACTTCACCTTCTTCTTTGCGCCCGGCGACGTGGGCGGCGAGATTCCCGCAACGTGGGATCGCAACGAGGAGTTCGGGGCGACGGGCAGACTGTTCGATTCGAACGGGCAGCCCGAGCCTCCGGCGGACCCAGTCTGCCGGTCCATCCGTCTGGATCTCCAGTACGACCCCGACCAGATACAATGGGTCGAGAAGATTCCCGAGAACTTCCCCGCCGAGACGTGGTACTACACGACGGTGTTCTACACGTTCACGTTCGAAATGCTGCCGAGCGACACGTATATCGCGCAGCCGGGCGCAAAGGCCGAGTTCGCGGTGCGAAACGCCGGCACGGAGCAGGACCCACACTGGGAGCTTGTCGAGTTCCGCGATCTGGGCAACTAGCCTCGCGACGCATCACACGAAGAGGCACCGGCCAAGCCGGTGCCTCTTTTCGTTTCGTGCTATGATTGCGGGCGATTGGAGAACCATGAAACGACTCGCTTTTCTCCTTCTGCCGATCCTTCTGCTCGCCGCCTGCGGGGACGACCCCATCAATCCTCCGATCGATGACGGCAACGGAGGCACGTCCCTGACTCTGCAGGACTTGAGCGAGAAGTGGCACGTGCTGAACAACGTCGAGTACGCGTACGCGAAGCGCCAGTCCGACGTCTACGACGAGCTGCTCAACGCCGACTTCACCTTCTTCTTCGCGCCCGGAGACGTGGGCGGCGAGATCCCCGCGCAATGGAATCGCGCCGAAGAGTCGAGCGCAACCCGCCGGCTGTTTCAATCCAACGCTCAATCCGTTCCCCCTGCCGACCCCGTGTGCCGGTCCATTCGGATAGACCTGCAGTTCGACAAGGCCACCATGCAGTGGGTGGAGATAACGCCGGCCGCTTTTCCGACCGAGACGTGGTACACGACCACAGTCTTCTACACGTTCACGTTCGAGATGGAACCGAGCGATACCTACATCGCGCAGCCGGGGGCGAAGGCGGAGTTCACAGTGCGCAACACCGGCACCGACCAGGATCCCCACTGGGAGCTGGTCGGGTTCCGCGACCTCGGCAATTAGCTCCGGTGGGAGCTTCGATGAAGCGTGTCATCTTGTTGCTCTTGCTTCTGTCCGCCTGCGAAGACGACCCCGCCCAGCCGCAAGGCAACCAACGTGCGCAGACGTTCCAGGCCCTCACCACGCGCGAAGCCGTCCTGAACAACCTCGAGCTCGCCTGGACGAAGCGCAACGTCGACAAGATCGACGAGCTTCTCGACGATGACTTCACCTTCTATTTTTCGCAGGGTGACGTCGGCGGTGGCCTTCCTCCTTCGTGGGGCCGCGCCGCAGAGTTGGCCGCCACCACCGCACTCTTCATATCGAACTCGTCTCCGCCTCCGAGCGGGCCGGTTTGCACCCGGGTCCTCGTCGACATCGCGCTCGACGACGCGATCTGGACGGAAGTGCCGGGTCCCGTAGCGGCACTCGGAGAGGTTTGGTACTCGGCGACCGTTTCCTACACGGCAACGTTCGAGATGGAACCGGACGACACGTACATCACCGTCCCCGGAGCCACCGCGGAGTTCATCGTGCGGCAGGTCGAAGACGACCAGTGGCGCCTGGTCGAGTGGCACGACCTGCCGGGTGACGCCGTTGGTCCCGCGTTCGCCGCGGCCGTAGGGGAATCTACTTGGGGAAGCATCAAGTATCTATACGTCGCAAAATGAAGTCGTCCGCTCGCATAGTCGTCCTCGATCCTTAGCCCGAGCTTGACGATTTCTTCCGCCCGCCGATAGTCTCCGCGCGGCCACAACCCCATGCCGCGCACCACTCGAAATTCCAATAGAGACGAACGCGCGCCCAAGCGCGCGAAGCTGTTCGTCGCGGCGCTGGTGGTGCTGGCGCTCACCGGCGGTGCGGCGGTCAAGTTCCTCCAGACCACGCGCGGCGCGATCTTCCTGGTCGATCACGGGGTCGAGAGCGCGCTTCCGCGCGTCGAAAGAGAAGTCGGCGCGACGCTCAAGCGATCGCTGGAGGCGAGCGGGCTTCGCCGCCAGCTGCGCACGCAGAGGGGAAGCGGCCCGGTCGCGTGGGACCTTCCGTGCGACGAGAGCACCGATCTTCTCTTGGTCAACGTCGCGCTCACCGAAGCGGCGCGCGGGATCGGCGCGGTCGTGCGCACGAGCGAAGAGGCCGACGACGGCCGCACGCTCCTTTTTCACGTGGGCACCCATACGCGCGACACGCACCGCCTCACCATCCGGCGCCTGGCACCCGAGGCGATGGCGGCGCAGGGACCGGCGCCCCGCACACCCAGGATCGCGATCGTGATCGACGACTTCGGCTACACCGACGGCGGCATCGCGCGCGAGATGCTCGAGCTCGAGATGCCGGTCACGATCTCCATTCTCCCGCAGCTCCGCCATTCGACCGACGTGCTGCGACTCGCCAAGCGCAGCGGGCGCTGCGTCCTCCTGCATCTTCCCATGGAGGCGAATCAGCGCTACCCCGAGGACCTCGAGCCCGTCACCGTCGACATGAGCGACGCCGAGATCGCGTCGCTGGTGGGCGAGTACATGGAGAGCCTGCCGGGCGTCGACGGGGTCAACAACCACCAGGGATCGCGCGTGACCGGCGACGTGCGCGTCATGCGCGCGGTCTGCCGCGTGCTCGGCGATTACGACGTCTTCTTCCTCGATTCTTTGACTTCGCCGGAATCCGTCGCCTATAATGTGGCGATCGAAGCGGGCCTGCGCGCGGCGGCGAACGGCGGCTTCATCGACGACGCCACCGACCGCCGCGACGACGTCGAGACGCGGCTGCGCGAGCTGGCCGATACCGCGCGCGAAAAGGGAGTCGCGATCGGCATCGGGCACCCGCACCCGTGGACGCTCGAGGCGCTGCGCGCGTTCGAATCGTACCTGCTCACCACGGACATCGAGCTGGTTTCGCTCTGCGACTTGATCGAATCGGAGACGCCATGATGGACAAGACCTTCGTTCGGCTGGGAGTCAACATCGACCACGTGGCGACACTGCGCCAGGTGCGCAAGGCGCTCGAGCCCGACCCGGTCGCGGCCGCGGTGGCGGTCGAGATGGCGGGCGCCGACCAGATTACCGTCCATCTGCGCGAAGATCGTCGCCACATCCAGAACCGCGACGTGCGGCTGATTCGCGAAGTCGTGCGCACCGAGCTCAACCTCGAGATGGCGGCGACCGCGGAGATGCAGGAGATCGCGCTGGCCTTGCGGCCCGACGCGGTCTGCATCGTCCCCGAGAAGCGCGAGGAAATCACCACCGAAGGCGGTTTGAACCTGGTCGACGCGAGCCCGAGCCTGGGCGAGATGGTGGCCACGCTGAAGGACGCCGACATCGACGTGACCGCGTTCCTCGACCCCGATCTGCGGCAAGTCAACGAAGCGGCGCGCTTCCGCTTCGACGCGGTCGAGATGCACACGGGCGCGTACGCCAACGCGCCCCGGCACCGCCGCGACGCGGAGCTGAAGAAACTCAAGGAGGCCGCCGACGCGATTCGGCACCTCGGCATGCGCGTGCACGCCGGCCACGGCCTCGACTACCACAACATCTCGCCGCTGCTCACGGTCCCGCACCTCGAAGAGGTGAATATCGGCCACGCGATCGTCGCTCGGGCGATCATGGTCGGGATGGACCGCGCCGTCCGCGACATGCTGCACCTGCTGGGCCGAATCTAAGGCCGGGCCGCGCTCCCAAAGTCGCCCGTTGACGGGGCCCCGGGGTCGTGTATAATCCCCCCTTATTTCCGGCCAAAACGCCCTCCGAATGAATTCTTCGTTAGGGACTACGGGCGCCCAACTCTCCGGAACAAACCAGTGCCGCGGGGCCGAGCCCGGGCCTGGCTGGACTCTCGCTCTTTAGGGGTATCGATGAAGATCCGTTGGAAGCTGGTGGTCATCCTCGCCGTCGTGGTGTGGAGCGTGTGGGCTCTCTTCCCGAGCTACCGCTACTACTCGATGACCAACGACGACCGCGCCCGCCTGACCAGCGAGCAGCGCGACCAGTACACCGAGAAAGCACTCAAGCTCGGCTTGGACCTCCAGGGCGGCGTCCACCTCGTCATGGAAGTCGACGACTCCAAGCTCGACGAGAACGCCCGCCGCGACGTGATGGACCGGGCCATTAAGATCTATCGTAACCGAATCGACCAGTTCGGCGTCTCCGAGCCGACCATCCAGCAGCAGGGCGACAAGCGCATCATCGTCGAGCTGCCCGGCCTGGAGGACGTCGAGCGCGCGCACCGCATCCTGGGACAGACCGCGCAGCTCGAGTTCCGGCTCGTGCGCGAGCCCGACGAGATGAATCGCGTGCTGCAGGCACTCGATCGCAACCTGCGGGGCGTCACCGTAACCGGGTCGATTATCGACACGACCGGGGTGAAGGCCTCCGATGACACGTCGCACGTGCACGCGCCCGGCGAGGCGCCCCACACGCCGTCTCCCTCCGCCGTCGATTCGCTGCTGCCCACGCTGGCGACCGGTGAAGAGGGCAACGTGCCGCTCCCCGAGGCATCCGCAGACCGGCCCTTCAGCTCGTATTTGATCACCATGTTCGACGGCGGTGTGGTGATCGACGACCGCCAGATGGAAGTGGTCGACGCGCTGCTCAAGACCGAACAGGCCAAGCGCGCGGTCCCGTCCAACTCGGCGTTCCTGTGGGGACACGAGGCGCGCCCGATGCAGGAGGGCGGCGACGGTCGCATCCTCTATCTGGTCGAGAAGAATCCCACCCTCGACGGCAGCTCGCTGGTGGACGCGACCACGCGCCCCGACCCCGACGACCCCAGCCGCCTGAACGTTGGATTCCGGCTGAATCGTCACGGCGCCATCGTGTTCTCGCGGTTCACGGGAGAGAACATCGGTCGACGAATCGCCATCGTATTGGACGCCAAGGTGCGCTCGGCGCCGGTCGTGCAGAGCAAGATCCCGAGCGGCGAAGGCCGCATCACCGGCCTGGACAGCGACGAAGAGGCCGGCGACTTGGCCATCGTGCTGCGCGCGGGCGCACTCCCCGCGCCCTTCGAGATCGTCGAGGAGCGCACAGTGGGCCCGTCGCTCGGCCGCGATTCGGTCGAAGCCGGGACGCGCGCCGCGTTGATCGGCTTCATTCTCACCCTTGCCTTCATGGTGATGTACTACAAATGGTCGGGTGCGCTGGCCTGCACGGCCATGGTGCTGAACCTGGTCATCGAAATGGCGATCCTCGCCACGCTGCACGCGACCTTGACCCTGCCCGGCGTGGCCGGCTTGATCCTCACCATCGGTATGTCGGTCGACGCCAACGTGCTCATCTTCGAGCGCATCCGCGAAGAGCTGCGCCGCGGCAAGACCGTGCGCGCCGCCATCGAGGCCGGCTACGACCGCGCCTTCGGCACCATCTTGGACTCCAACGTGACGACGCTGATCACCGCGTTCGTCTTGTGGCAGTTCGGCTCGGGACCGATTCGCGGCTTCGCCACCACATTGAGTATCGGCATCCTGGTCAGTATGTTCACCGCGCTCCTGTGCACGCGCGTTGTGTTCGACCTCGTAACGACCCGACGCCACGTCGAGAAGTTGAGCGTCTAGGAGACAGACATGGAATTCTTTCGCACACCCGATATCAACTTCGTCGGCGTCGCACGCAAGGCGCTGGTCGTGTCCGGCGCCGTTCTAATTGCCGGCTTCATCTCGATGGGCGTCCAGCGCGGCTTGAAGCAGTCGATCGACTTCGCGGGCGGCGCGCTGGTCGAAGTGCGCACCGAGACGGCCGTCCCGCTCCAGGACATTCGCTCGATCGTGGCCGCGGCCGGTTTCGAGAACGCGGAGATCACGCGCTTCGGGGCCGACAACGAGTTCCTGATCAAGGTGAAGAGCATCGAAGAAGCCGATGCTACCGCGAAGGCGATCGTCGCCGCGATCCAGAACGGGATTGGCCAGCAGCAAGTCGACCTTCGTCGCGTCGAGACGGTGGGCCCCAAGATCGGCGCCGAGCTGCGCAGCTCGGGCGTGCAGGCCGTCATCTGGTCGATGATCGGGATCTTGATCTACGTCGGCTGGCGCTTCGATTTCCGCTTCGCGGTGGCGTCGATTCTCGCGACCCTGCACGACGTGCTCTTGACGCTCACGTTCTTTTCGTTCACGGGAATCGAGATGTCGCTGGGGGTGCTGGCCGCGGTGCTGACCATCGTGGGCTACTCGCTCAACGACACCGTGGTGGTGTTCGACCGCATTCGTGAGAACCTCGGGCTCAAGCGCGGCGTGGAGTTCGGCAAGCTGGTCAACACGTCGATCAACGAGACGCTCTCGCGCACCGTGATCACGGGAACCACGACGCTGCTCGTGCTCGTGAGTCTCATCTTCCTCGGGGGCGAGGTGATCCGCGACTTCGCGATCACCCTGTTCGTGGGGATCATCATCGGCACCTACTCGTCCGTCTTCGTCGCCGCGCCCATCGTGCTCGAGTGGCACCGCTGGCGGCCCCTCAAGTCCAGGTAGTCTGTCCCACTTCGGGGACGCCGGTGTCCCCTTCCGGCGACAGGCCGCCCCCCGGTCGTGATCGTATCTTGTTTTCCCCCAACGAGTAACCTCGGGGCATGGGGATTGCTCTTTCCCGATGATTTCGGTCTGCCGATGGAATCGCGCCTTCGCATACTCGTCCTCGCGCTCGTGACCGCCGCCGCGCTCGGCCCGGCCCCGGCCGCGGCCGCGAAGAAGGCCCCGCCCGGCGACGTCGCATCGCAGAGCGGCTCATCCGACAAAGGCGAGCCTTCGCAGGGGGAGGTGCGCGAAGCCGCCGGCCCCATGGACGTCTTCGCCGACATCGAGCGCGGCTGGAAGGCCGGCCAGGTCGACCCCATCCTTCGTCATTTCGGAAGCCAGAAGGTCGCGATCTCGATCCAGGGCACGGGGCCGTCGGGCGGCACGTTCTCCCGCAACCAGAGCTACTATCTCCTCAAGGATCTCTTCCGCTACACGCTCACCAAGAAGTTCGAGTTCGTGCAGTACCGCAAGCCCAACGAGGACGGCAACGAGACCTTCGCCGTCGCGGAGCGACATTATCAGAGGAACGACGATAGTCAGCTCGTCAAGGACAAGGTGTACGTCTCGCTCCACCTCGAACGCGACGGCAAAACCGAGCGCTGGGTGGTCGACGAGATCAAGTCGATCCGCTGAACCACCCCGCTCGACCCGACCTCGAGCGTGGGCTATGCTACGTTCGATGCGAACTTCCCGATTGATGATCATACTGCCCGCGCTCGCGCTCATCGGCGCGTGGCTCGCGATCTTCTTCCGGCACTTCCTTTCGCCGGCCTGGAGCGAGCGCGTACCGATTCCCGTGATCGCCGTGCTGCTGGCGGCCGCCAGCGCGGCGGCCGTGG
>DASPGK010000395.1:0-3020 GCA_035620655.1 Candidatus Krumholzibacteriia bacterium | reverse complement strand
CGAGCGCTGCCACGACCTCATGAAGGGCCTGGGCATCAAGCACCCCCCGTGCGCATTCGCGTCCACGCGCGAAGCCACCATTCGCGAAGCCAATCAGCTCGGCTACCCGGTGCTCTTGCGCCCGCCTTACGTCTTGGGCGGCCGCTCGATGGAGCTCGTGCGCGGCGAGGACGAGATTCTCTCGTGCGTCGACTCGGCGCTCGCATCGAGCGGGTCGCGCGCGCTCATGATCGACAAGTTCATCGAGGGCGCGGTCGAGGTCGACGTCGATTGCGTGAGCGACGGTGAGAACGTTGCCATCGCGGGTATAATGGAGCACATGGAAGAGGCCGGCATTCACTCCGGCGATTCGAGCTGCGTGCTCCCGCCGCTGGCCCTCGAGGACGAGATCGTCGAGCAGATCAAGGAGCACACGGTGCGCGTGGCGCGGGCGCTGCGCGTCATCGGATTGATGAACGCGCAGTACGCGATCAAGGACAACAAGATTTACTGCTTCGAGATCAACCCGCGCGCCTCGCGCACGGTGCCGTACGTGAGCAAGGCCACCGGCGTGCAGTGGGTCAAGCTCGCGACGCGCGTCGTGATGGGCGAGAAACTCGACATGGCGAAGTACGGCGAGACCATCGTCCCCGGCTATATGTCGGTCAAAGCCCCCGTGTTCCCCTTCGACAAGTTCCCCGGCGTCGATTCGATCCTGGGCCCCGAGATGCGGTCGACCGGCGAGGTGATGGGGATCGGCGAGACCTTCGACGAGGCCTTCATTAAAGCGCAGCTCGCCGCGGGCTACCGCATCCCCAAGGGCAGCCACGTGTTCATCTCGGTCGCCAACCGCTACAAGCGCAAGGTGATCTTCCCGGTCAAGGCGCTGCGCGACATGGGCTACAAGATGGTTGCCACCCCGGGCATGGCGCGCGTGCTGCGCTCGCACGGCGTGCCCACGCGCGAAGTGCACAAGATCAGCGAAGGCGACTACGGCCTGCTCGAGATGATCGAAGACGGGACCATCCAACTGGTGGTCAACATGGCGTGGAGCAAGGCCTCCATCGAGGATGACAAGTTCATCCGCCTGGCGGCGAACAAGATGAAGGTCCCGTGCATCACCACCATGGCCGGATTCCACGCCCTGGTGCTGGGATTGCACACCGTCACCGGCGGCCCCGTGCACGTCGAGTCGCTACAAAACTACAACGCGCGCCTGCACGCCCCGGCCGCGACCGTTTCCGATGCCGACGACGCCGCCGACGCCGGCGCGCCGCCGCGGGCCGTCGGCGAGGCGGCGTGAGCGTCCCCGTCTCTGCGGTCGTCCTCACCCAGAACAACGCGTCGATCGTCGCGCGCTGCATCCATAGCCTCGCGTTCGCCGACGAAATCGTGGTGGTCGACGCGGAGAGCATCGACGACACCGCGGAGATCGCGCGCGCATCGGGCGCGCGCGTGGTCCAGCACGCGTGGGCGGGCTTTGCGCAGCAGCGGCGTTTCGGCCTCTCGCAGGCGCGCCACGAGTGGGTCTTCGTCGTCGACTCCGACGAAGAGGTCACACCCGAGCTGGCGCGCGCGGTCGCCGAGGCCGTCCGCTCGGACCGCGCGCCCGTCGGCTATCGCATCCGCCGCCGCAACCAGTTCCTCGGGCGCTGGATGGAGGTGGGGCCGTGGGCGCGCGACACGCAGCTGCGGTTGTTTCGCAAGGGCGCGGTGAGTGTCATCGACGCGTCGGTGCACGAGAGCTATCGCGTCGAGGGTCGGGTCGGCGTTCTATCGGCGCCGCTCAATCACTATGCTCACCCGACCATCGCCGAGAGCGTGCAGCGGCTCAATCGGTACACGACGCTCGAGGCGCGCGATCGCGCGTCGCGCCGCCGCGTGCGCGCGCTCGACCCGCTGGTGCTACCCGCCGGGGTGTTCTTCAAGTACTATGTCGCCAAGGGCTGCTGGCGGGCCGGGGTGGAGGGCTTCCTCCTGGCCGCCATCACGGCGATGTACAAGGCGGTTCTCTACGTGAAGATTCGGTCGATCCAACTCGCGAAGGCGCGGCCATGACGACGACGCGAACGCGACGCGCATGCGTGAGCGCCGCGGCGGTGGTGGCTGCGCTGGTGCTCGCGCCCGCAGCACCCGTGCGCGGCGCGGACCCGGTGTTGGACGCGCACACACTGGTGGTGGGCACGCGCGCCGAGCCCAAGAGTCTGAACCCGGTCGCCATCACCGCTTCCGAGGGACACCAGATCGCGGGCCTCGTGTTCCTCAAGCTCCTCGAAGAGCAGGACGACTTCCTCTCGTTCGAGCCGCAACTCGCGTCGTCGTGGACCTGGAGCGCCGACAGCCTCGCGGTGACGTTCCACCTCCGCCCCGACGCGCTCTGGTCCGACGGCACCCCCGTCACCGCGCACGACGTCCGCTTCACGTGGGAGGTCCAGGTCGACACCACGGTCGCGTGGCCCAACGCGAGCATCAAGTCCAAGATCCGCGACGTGGAGGTCAAGGACGCACGCACGGTCGTGTTCCATTTCAAGGAGCGATACCTGTACCAACTGATGGACGCCAACGACGGCGTCATCCTTCCCAAGCACGTGCTGGGTTCGGTGCCGCGCGCGGAGTTGAAAACGGCGCCCTTCGGGCGCGCACCCGTGGGCAACGGACCCTACGCGCTCTCGCGCTGGGAGTCGGGACAGTACCTCGAGCTCTCGGCCAACCCGCGCTACTTCGGCGCCGCGGGCGGAAGCGCGCCGCAGGTCCAGCGCGTCGTGTTCAAGTTCGTCCCCGACGCGGTAACCCTCCTGGCGCAGCTCAAGGCGGGCGAGATCGACCTGCTCGAGGCGGTGCAGCCCGGCGACCTCGCGTCGATCCGAAAGAGCCGCCCCGACGCGACCGTGCACACCGTGCCGTCGCGGCGCATGAGCTTCATCGCGTGGAACGAGAAGCGCGCGCCCTTCGACGACCGCGACGTCCGGCGCGCGCTCACGATGGCCATCGATCGCGCCGAGATCATTCGCACCGTGTGGCAGGGCTACGCGGACGAGTGC
>DASPGK010000394.1:0-4701 GCA_035620655.1 Candidatus Krumholzibacteriia bacterium | reverse complement strand
CGCGCACCGTGAACACCCACTCCATGTCGACCACGTGGCCCACCACTTCGTGGAGCGTCCACTTGCCGGGCGCGTAGCGATACTCGACGCGCTCCGGGTTCGCGCGCTCGAGCATCGTGGTCGACTCGGCGATCTGCGAGCGCAGGATCGAGACGATGTCGCCGTCGGGCACCTTAGCGATGTAGCCGGCGTAGTACTCGTTGAATTCGCCCTTCTGGGGCCGTTGGTTGGTGCTCATGCTCATTCCCCCATCATGCCGCGCACGCGGCGGTCCATTTCCTCGCGCGTGACGCTCCCTTGACGAGGTACGGGGTGACGGTGGCATAACCGTCGGGGATCGGTTTTACAGCCATGGTGAAACCTCCGAGTAGGTGGATCGGTGCACACGCGCCGAGGTTCGGGGGGCAACGTGTGAGGGAAGTCTAACGAATGGGAGGGGCTCCCGCCAGGGGGTCGCGACCGTGTTCTTACGACTGTTCGCCGGCGGCGGCCCGAGAGCGCTGTATCCGGTGCTTCGCCATCTCCACGAACACCGGGACCACCGAGAGCAGGACGATGACGAGGATCGCCACCGTGAAGTTCTCCTTCACGAACGGAATGGTGCCGAAGAAGTAGCCGAGCAGGGTGAGGCTCACGACCCACAGCACGCCCCCCGCGGCGTTGTAGGCCCAGAAGCGGACGTAGCGCATGCGCCCCACACCCGCCACGAAGGGCGCGAAGGTGCGCACGATGGGAACGAAGCGCGCCAGCACGATGGTCTTGCCCCCGTGCTTCTCGTAGAAGCGCTGCGTGCGCAGGAGGTACTCCTCCTTGAAGAACCGGCTTCCTTCGGTGAACGCGCGCACGCCGAACGCGCGTCCGATGGCATAGTTCACCGAATCGCCCAAGATGGCCGCGATGGTGAGCAGCACCATCACCCACACCACGTCGAGCGCGCCCGCGCCCGCCAAGGCGCCCGCCGCGAACAAGAGCGAGTCGCCGGGCAGGAACGGTGTCACCACGAAGCCGGTCTCGAGGAACACGATGGCGAACAGGATGGCGTACGTCCACGTGCCGTACGTCGTCACCACCTCGAGCAAGTGCTTGTCGATGTGGAGAAAGAAATCGAAAACGCGCGCCAGGAACTCCATGCGGCCGGATTATCCCTAGTGCGCCGCGGCGGCGCCCTCGCGCGCGAGCTGCTTGACCAGCTCGCCCACGACCGCCTTGGCATCGCCGAACAACATGAAGGTCTGGTCGGCGAAGTACAACTCGTTGTCGATGCCGGCGAAGCCGGGGTTCTTGCTGCGCTTGATCGCGTACACGGTCTTGGCCTTGTCGGCGTCGATGATCGGCATGCCGTAGATCGGGCTCGACTTGTCGGTGCGCGCGGCCGGATTGACCACGTCGTTGGCGCCGACCACGAGGGCCACGTCGCACTGCGGCATATCGCCGTTGATCTCGTCCATCTCGACCAGGTCGCCGTAGGGAACGTCGGCTTCGGCCAGGAGCACGTTCATGTGTCCCGGCATGCGTCCCGCCACGGGGTGGATCGCGAACTTGACCGTGATCCCGCGCTTGGTCAGCTGGTCGTGCAATTCGCGCACGCGGTGCTGGGCCTGCGCCACCGCCATGCCGTAGCCGGGAATGATGACCACGAGGCTGGCCTGCTCGAGCACTTGCGCCGCGCCTTCGATGGTCTCGGGCTTGTAGACCTTCTGCTCCGCGCCCGCCTTCGCGGCCTGGACCTGGCCGAACGCGCCGAACAGGACATTGGTGAACGACCGGTTCATCGCGCGGCACATGATGATGGACAGGATCAAACCGCTGGAACCGTCGAGCGCGCCGGCTGTGATCAACAGTTTGTTGTCGAGAACGAAGCCCATCGCCACCGCGGAGAGTCCGGCGTACGAGTTGAGAATCGAGATCACGGTCGGCATGTCGGCGCCGCCGATGGGAATAACGAGCAGGACGCCGAACAGGAGCGAGAGCCCCATCATCAACGGGAACAAGAAGGGCGCGTATTGGCCCGTCGGATTCGCGATGAGCACCAGACCCGCGATCACCGCGATCGCCAGCAGTCCGATGTTGACGATGTTCTGGCCCCGGTAGGTGACGGGGCGCTGCGGGATCCACTTGAGCTCCTGGAGCTTCCCCGCCGCCATCAAGCTGCCGGTGAACGTTAGGAAGCCGAGGATGATCTCGGCCACGATCGCGGTCATGCGGAAGGTCGTCAACTGCTCCGGACTCTCGCCCACCCACAAGTAATACTTCGCGGTCCCCACCAGGCCGGCGGCCAATCCGCCGAAGGCGTGCGAGAGCGCGGTTCGCTGGGGCACCGCGGTCAGCGGCACGCGCGAGAGCGGCACGCCCACCACGAAGCCGGCGATGATCGCCACCACGATCCAGCCGTGATTGAGTACTTCGGGCTGCATCCACGTCGCGACCACCGCGAGCAGCATGGCCGCGATGCCGCAGAACACGCCGCGGCGCGCGGTGCGCGGGTGATTCATCCCGTGCAAGGAGAAGATGAAGAGCACCATCGCCGCCAGGTAGGCGGCCTGGACGATATTGTGGATCACGACTTCTTCTCCCCTGCTGGCGACTGCTTGAACATCTTCAGCATGCGATCCGTGATGAGGAAGCCGCTCACGATGTTGGTCATGGATGCGAACAACGCCACCGCTCCCAGGATGCGGATCTCCTTGGGGTGCTCGCCGCCCGTCACGAGGATCGATCCGACCACCGCGATGGCGGAGATGGCGTTGGTGAGCGACATCAAGGGCGTGTGCAACAAGCGCGACACCCGTATGATGACGCCCAGGCCGATGAAGGTCGAAAGCACGAGCACGAAGAGCATCGACCAGTAGTCGGTTTCGGGCGCCGCGTGCCCGGTCGCCGCGGTCTCGACGGGCGCCTGCGCGAAGGCGAGCCCCGCGATCGCGCACGACGCGGCCGTCAGCGCGGCCACCGTAAGAATCGTTCGATATGTGAATCTAGAATCCAACGCCCACCCCCACGCTGATGAATGGCTCGCCGTCGTCGTAGGGCGAGCCGTTGTCGTTCAATACGTCGAACAGGACCTCGACGTAGGTCCACGCGTTGCGCCCCATGGGCTGAGAGAAGCCGCCACCGACCAGCAGGAACGGAACCCAGTCGCGATCCGAGGTGGTCGGGCTGGTGAAGATCTCGTAGTTGACCATTTGGTACTCGGCGTGGGCGTAGAGGCGCGGGACGATGCGATAGCGCGCGAAGACGCTCCCGCCGTAGTTGCTCGCCGACTGGTCGAAGTCGTCGAATTTCAGCCACTCGTACCCGACCTCGGCGCCCAAGGAGAGCTTGGGTGTGAACTTGTACGCGATCATGGGATAGACCCCGATGCGCGTCACGTCGCCGAAGGAGACCAGCACGCTGCCGCCGTAGTACACACGCTCGCGAAGCGGCCGCTTGGTCGCGGTCGTCTGGGCGGGCGGGGGAGCCGAAACCGGAGCGGCCACGGGCTGCGAGGACGGTGTCGCGGCGACGCTATCGACGTCCGCCACCGTAGAGTCTGCGGACCGTGCGTGCGCTGCTGCGGCGCCGAAACTCAAAAAGACGAATAAACTCCCGACAATCCGGTGCTTCACGACTTCCTCCTTGGCACTCGGTCCCGACCGCGGCCCGGTCGAAGATAATTGAGCGACAGAGTAACGGAGCTTGCGCTCCGATGCAAATGCTTTAGCGCCGGCGAGGCGCGACGATTTCGACCCAGAAGGGCTCGGCCATGGGAACCACGCGCGTGTGCTGGTCGACGAAGCCCGCGGTCACCGAGTAGCGCCCCGGCGGCAAGGGCTCGCTCGCGCCGAAGTAATCGTCGTTGCCCTTCCATTCGCGCAGGATCATGCGCAGTTCCCCCGGCTCGAGGCGCAGTTCGCTCCCGGCCATCGTGCAAAAGCGCGACGGCGCCACCACGCGCCCGTTGTCGCCCGCCACTTCGAAGTCCCACTGGCACCCAGTCGCAAAACTCTTCTCGAACGCGTCGCGCCCTCCGTTGAACATGCTCGCCTCCAGCGACACCGGCTCACCCAGGGCGAAGCGCGCCGGCGTCACCTTGACCGTGAACTTGATTCCATCGGGGGTCGCGTACACGCCCGGCGACGGTTCGAACTCCGGCGTCTTGCGCGGCCCGCAGGCGGCGACGAGGAGAACACACGCGAGCGCGACCACGCGCGCGAACTGAACGTGCTGGTGCATGCGCCTCACCTTTCGAAGAATCGGTAAAAGACTTCCTGCTCCCCGTCCGGTCCCTGCACCCAGGCGCCCAGGAACAGGCCGCCGATCGGGGTCTCGGCCATGCGGTGCGAATAACCGTCTGGGAACAGACTGACGTCGTCCATGCCGACCGGATACTGGTCGACGTTGGAGACCGAGAGTTCGTAGGGCCGCGCGTCGCCTCCCCGGTTCGACAGCCACAGGATCGACGGCGGGCCCGAGCTCCGGGTCACGATCGACGGGAACAGATGGACGATGTTGCCGGCGTCGTTGGTGACTTGCAGCGGGGTCGACCACGCGAGCCCGTCGCCCGAGGTCGCGTAATAGAGCTGCGACTTCGGATTGAGCCAGGGCTTGGGCTGCGACGTGTCGTGACGCACCCACACCATCGTGAAGCCGCCCCCGGTGCGCGCAACGAACGGGAGCTGGTCGTGCTCGGTGGCGCTGTTGAGACCGGCGGCCGGGACCGGA
>DASPGK010000393.1:0-11190 GCA_035620655.1 Candidatus Krumholzibacteriia bacterium | reverse complement strand
GGTCCTGGCCCACGTTAAGGCAATTGGTATGCCAACTCGATTTGCCCGCTCTTTCCGTTCCCGTTTGTTCCTCTAGGCCCTGCCGCGTCGCTCGCCGTTCCTGCCCCGCGGCGCGGATATCGAAGTTGCGGCGCGCGGCGTCCCGGTGCCGCAAAGTGCAGTTTGCCGGGATGCACGCTACTCGCTTTCGATCAGTTCCTTCTCCAGTTCCTTGTCCAAGCCATAGCGCTGGATTTTGCGATACAACGTCGACGCGTTGATCCCCAGAATCTGGCTGGCTTTCTTCTTCTGCCAGTTGGTGTCGTTGAGTACCTTGATGAGGTACTCTTTCTCGAGCTCGTCGAGGGTCACCTGCGCGCGCTCGGTGATCAAATGGCTCGCCCCCGACTCGCGCTGGCGGACCTTTTCCGGGAGCGACCCCACCGTGATCTGGTCGGTCTCCTCGAGAATCACCGCCCGCTCCATCACGTTCTCCAGCTCGCGGACGTTACCCGGCCACTCGTAATTGACCAGGACTTCCATGGCGTCCCGTGTGATGCCCTTCTGGCGCTCGGTGGGCAGGTCCTCGTTGTACTTGCGCAAGAAGTGCTGCACGAGGAGCGGCACGTCGTCCCGGCGCTTGCGCAAGGGCGGCAGTTGGACCGGGATCACGTTCAGGCGGTAATAGAGGTCGGCGCGGAAGCGCTCCTGCTTGATTGCTTTCTCCAAGTCGGCGTTGGTGGCCGCCACAAGCCGAACATCGACCTTGATGGGGTTGGTGCCGCCGACCGGGATCACTTCGCGCTCCTGCAGGACGCGTAGGAGCTTGACCTGAATGGTGGGCGAGGTCTCCCCGATCTCGTCCAGGAAGAAGGTGCCGCCCTGGGCCACTTTGAAGAGACCTTCCTTGTCGCGGATGGCACCCGTGAACGACCCCTTCACGTGTCCGAACAGCTCGCTCTCGAGGAGGCTCTCCGGCAGCGCCCCGCAGTTGATGCTGACGAAGGGCCCAGCCGAGCGCGACGAGCGATAGTGGATCGCGCGCGCGATGAGCTCCTTGCCGGTGCCGCTTTCTCCGTAGATGAGGATCGTGGACTCGGTGTCGGCCACCTTGTCGACCAATTGAAACACCTTCTGCATCTCTTCGCTCTTGCCGATGATGGTGCGCAGGTCCGAGCTCTTCTTGAGCTGTTTCTTCAAGAGCACGTTCTCGGTGCGCACGCGCTTCATGTCGAGCGCATTGCGCACGACCATTTTGATCTCGTCGTTCTTGGCGTGCTTGATGAGGTAGTGGAAGGCGCCCTGGTTGACCGCCTCGATCGCGGTTTTCTGGGACGCGTATGCGGTCATGATGATGACCGGCATGGTGGCGTCCAGGCGGCGGATCTCCTTCAAGACCTCCATGCCGTCCATGCCCGCCATCTTGATGTCGGTCAGGACGACGTCGAACTTGCTCGCCGAGACTTCTTCCACCGCCTTCTTGCCGGTGCTGACGGTGGTGATGTCGTAGCCTTCCTTTCGCAGCATGATGGAAAGGAATTGGCACATGCTCTTCTCGTCATCGACCACCAGAATGCGTTCTCCAGCCATGCGTGTCTTCCCTTCTCGTGAATTGCTCTCTAGTCCGCCACTGCTGCGACGGCCTGCTTGCTATTCTTCTTCTTCTCGGGGCGCGCCGGGTGCTCGCCGCTGCCGACGATCGGGAGCGTGATGGTGAACACCGCGCCGCCCTGCTCGCGATTCCGGAACTCGATCACGCCGCCGTGCGCCGCCACGATCTTGTTCGCGATAGCGAGGCCCAGACCGGTCCCGCCTTCCTTACTGGTAAAGAACGGCTCGAAGAGACGCTCCATGCCCTCCGGCGAGATACCGGGACCGCTGTCGCAGAAGGCGACGCGCACCTGCCCGGCCCCGGTCGGCCCCGCCACCACGTCCAGCGTCCCGCCCTTCTCCATCGCCTCGCACGAATTGACGGCGAGGTTCATGAACACCTGGCGCATCTGCTCATCGTCCATATAAACGAGCGGCATGTCTTCCGCGCACTCGAGTCGGATCGAGATCCCCTGGCTCTTGTCCGCGTTTTTCTTCAGAAGCACCATGGTCTCCGAAAGACACTTGTCGAGCCGCGCGGGCAGCTTCTTGGGCTGGCGTATCTTCGCGAAATCGAGAAAGTCGGAGATGATGCGATCCAGCCGGTCCGACTCGCGCATGATGAGCTCCATCAAGCGCCCGTTCTCTCCGTCGAGCTTGAGCTCCTGGTGGAGCATCTCGATCGACCCCGATATCGACGCCAGCGGGTTGCGCAGCTCGTGCGCGATGCCCGCGGACAATTCGCCGATGGCCGCCAGACGGTCCGCCTTGCGCACGCGCTCGCGCATCTCGTGGACCTCGGTCAGGTCCTGGAAGACCGCGATCACCCCCCGGCGCCGCTCCGCGGCGTCGGTCAAGAGCGAGATGCTGATGCCCAGCGGGCGATGGCGGCCGTCCCGCGAGTGGGCCGCGATCTCGTGGCGGTGCTTGCCCCGCTCCATCGAGAGCGACTGCACCAGTTCGTGCGCGAGGTCGGGTACCCGACGCCCCAGCGCCTCGTCGATGTGTCGCCCCAGTACGGAGTCTTTCTTGAGCTCGAGAATCTCTTCCGCCGCCAGGTTCATCGTCACCACACGGCACACCGAGTCGATCACGAGCACGCCGCTGCTCATGTTCTCCAGGATGTAGTTCGTGTCGACGCGCAGCTGCTCGAGTGCGGTCTCCGCGTGCTGCAGCGCGCGCCCCTTCAAGCGAATGCGATCCGCCAGATACCCGCCCACCGTGCCCACCAGGAGGAACATCGAGGTGTGCATGTAGGCGTCGATGATCCCGCTCGCGCGCCCCTTCGCGTACAGTTCGCGACCCGGCGGGTCGACGATGCCCTGAGCTTCCAGAATCTGATAGACCACGAAGCACGCCGACGAGAGGAGTGCCGCGGCCAGCCCACCCGGCATCGCGAGCAGAAACGCCGCGGCGGCGATTGCGAGACAGAACACGGTCGTGAACTATCCCCCCACGCCGCCGCTGTAGTGCATGATGCCGGCCACCAGGGCCACGTCCGCCACCACCACCACCCACGCCGACCTCGCAACCGGTACCTTGAGCCGGGTGAGCCCGGCCGCGATCACGCCCACCACCACACTCGCGCCCAGGAGCACGTAGAGCGGTCCCACGCGCGTGAGCTCGTCGGTCAACTCGACGATCGTGACCCCGGCGCCCACGATCAGCGCCGTCACGATGCTGCGAAGCACCAGGAAGCGCTCGAACTCCTGCGGGTCGCCGGTCAAGACGCTCGCGTGCGCGCGCAAAGCGGGGGTCGAATGCGACTTCGCCCCGCCGGAGGCGGCATTGGTCCGGACCGCGTCCACGTCGACCGTACTTCGACTAACCGCCGGACACGACGGCGACGAGCTTGAACATCGGCAGGTACATCGCGACCAGCATGCCGCCGACCACGGTACCCATGACCACGATCATAACCGGTTCGATGATGGCCGTGAGCGCGTCGACGGCCGTGTCCACTTCGCTGTCGTAAAAGGTCGCGATCTTTTCCAACATCTCGTCGAGAGCACCCGTCTGCTCGCCGACCGCGATCATCTGCGTCACCATGGGCGGAAATACCCCGCTCGCGCGCAGCGGCTCGGCGATGGTGTTACCCTGGCTGATGCTCTCGCGGGTCGCGATCACGGCGTTCTCCACCACGCGGTTGCCCGCGGTGCGGGCCGTGATCTCGAGGCCCGACAGAATGGGCACGCCGCTGGAGATGAGGGTTCCCAGTGTGCGCGTGAAGCGCGCCACCGCGCCCTTGCGGATCACGGTGCCGAGCACGGGGATGCGCAGCAACAACTTGTCGATGACCAGCCGGCCGCTCTCGGTCTTGTAGTAGCGCTGGATCGCGATCACGACGCCGGTGATGATCGCGATGATCAACCACCAGTACCCGCGCAGGAAGTCGCTCAAGCCCATGACGATGCGCGTCGGCGTCGGCAGCTGTCCGCCGAAATCGGTGAACATCTTCGCGAAGGTCGGAATGATGAAGATGAGCATGAAGCACGTCGCCATGATGGCCACGAAGGCGACCACGCTTGGATAGGTGAGCGCGCTCTTGACCTTGCGCTGCAACTGGTCGAGCTTTTCCAAGAACGTCGCCAGTCGCACCAAGATGACGTCCAGAATACCGCCCGCCTCGCCCGCCTCCACCATGTTGACGTAGAGCGTGCTGAACACCTTGGGGTGGCGCCCCATCGACTCGGCCAGCGTGGAGCCGCCTTCCACGTCCGACATGATCTTCGCAATCGAGGTGCGGAAGAACTCCTTCTCGGTCTGCTGGGCCAGAATGTCGAGGCACTGCACCATCGGCAGACCGGCGTTGATCATGGTCGCGAATTGGCGCGTGAACACGCCGATGTCCTTCACACTGACGCGATCCTGCCCGGGCAGCTTGATGTTCAGGTTGCCCTTGGCCTTCTCGCGCATGGAGGTAATGATGATCTTGCGCTTACGCAGGTGGCTGACCAAGTCCTCCTTGGTCTCCGCCTGGTACTCGCCGGAGAGCAACTCTCCGTTCGGGCTGCGGCCCTTCCATACGAATGTCGTCGCCATCTAAGAGACCCCCTTCGAGATCGCGTCGTCGGACGCGCTTAGCGCCCCGCACCCACGGGCTGGCCCAGCATGGTGGACAGCTCGTTCTGGTCGAGGCTGCGGCGCATCGCTTCTTCCAGCGAGATTTCCTTCGACACGACCGCGTTGAACAACGCCTGGTTCATGGTCTGCATGCCGTGCTTCTGGCCGGCCTGCATGAGTCCATATATCTGATGCACCTTGTCGTCGCGGATGACCGCGCGGATGGCGGGCGTGCACACCATCACTTCGGTGACGAGCACGCGGCCCTTGCCGCGCGCGCGCGGCACGAGCTGCTGGGCCAGCACGCCCTCCAGTACGAACGCCAGCTGCGCGCGCACCTGGTTCTGCTGGCCGGGCGGGAACGTATCCACGATGCGGTTGATCGACTCGAAGGTCGAGTTGGTGTGCAGCGTGGCGAGCGTCAAGTGGCCCGTCTCGGCGATGGTCAACGCCGCCGCCATGGTCTCCTGGTCGCGCATCTCACCGATCAGAATGACGTCGGGGTCCTGCCGCAGCACGTGCTTGAGGGCGTTGGAGAAGGTCTCGGTGTCGGCCTTCACCTCGCGCTGGTTGACGATGCACTTCTTGTGCTGGTGGATGTACTCGACCGGATCCTCGATGGTGACGATGTGGCGGCGGCGCTCGCTGTTGATCTTGTCGATGATGCTCGCGAGCGTGGTCGACTTACCGCTGCCGGTGGCACCGGTGACGAGGATCAGGCCCTGCTGCTTCTTGGCCAGCTGTTCCATGACCGCGGGAAGCCCCAGGTCGCGAAAGGTGCGGATCTCGTACGGAATCTGACGAATCGCGAGTCCCATGCAGCCGCGCTGCAGGTACGCGTTGCCGCGAAAGCGGCTCATGCCCTTGACGCCGAAGGAGAAGTCGAGCTCCTTGACGGACTCGAATCGCTTCTGCTGCTCTTCGTTCAGTACGCTGTACGCGAGCGCCTGCGTCTGCTCGGGGGTGAGCGCCTCGCGATCGGTCGGCAGCACTTCGCCGTCGACGCGGATCATGGGCGGCAACCCGGCCGTCAGGTGCAGGTCCGACGCGCCCTTTTCGATCATTTCCTGCAGCAAATCGCGAAGGTTGATCATGTTCTTCTATCTCCTCGGTATTCGTTGTATCGAGCCGCGCAAGGGTGTCGCGCCTAGTGGTTCGCCGTCTCGCGCAGAATCTCTTCCAACGACGTCAGGCCCGCCTTGAACTTTTCGAGGCCGTCCATGCGCAGTGTCAGCATGCCTTCCTTGATCGCCTGCGCCTTGATCTCTGCGTTGGAGGCACGATCGACGATCATCTCGCGCAAGGTGGGCGAGATCTCCATGACTTCGTAGACGCCCACGCGGCCCTTGTAGCCGGTGTCGTTGCAGACCGGGCAGCCCTTGGCTTCCATGAGCGTGAGCTCGTCCGGGTTCTCCATGATGCCCAGCTCGCGCAGCACTTCCTCATGGATGTTGGTGGGCTGCTTGCACTTCTCGCACAGGCGTCGTACCAGTCGCTGGGCGATGATGAGCAGCACCGAGCTGGACACCAGGAAGGGCTCGATGCCCATGTCGACCAGACGATTGATGGAGCTGGCCGCGTCGTTGGTGTGCAGGGTGCTCAAGACCAAGTGACCGGTGAGAGCAGCCTTGGTGGCGATGGACGCCGTGTCCAAGTCTCGAATCTCACCGACCATGATGATGTTGGGGTCCTGACGCAAGAAGGCGCGCAGTGCGGCGGCGAACGTGAGTCCTATCTCTTCTTGCACGTTGACCTGGTTGATCCCGTTGATGTTGTACTCGACCGGGTCCTCGCAGGTCATGATGTTCGAGTGGATCTTGTTGATCTTCTGGAGCGCGCTGTACAGCGTGGTCGATTTGCCGGAACCCGTGGGGCCTGTCACCAGCACCATCCCGTACGGGCTCTCGATCGCGTTCAGGAAGCGCCCGAGCGCACCCGGGTGGAAGCCCAGACGCGCGAGGTCGATCTGCAGGTTGCTCTGGTCGAGAATTCGCATCACGACCTTCTCGCCGAAGATCGTCGGGAGCGTGCTCACGCGCAGATCGATCGGCTTCCCGTGCATCCGGATCTTGATGCGGCCGTCCTGGGGCACGCGCTTCTCGGCGATGTCCAGCTCGGCCATGATCTTCAAGCGCGACGTGATCGCGTTCTTCATCTTGAAGGGCGGCGACATCATCTCGTGCAGCATGCCGTCGATGCGGAAGCGCACGCGCAGCTGCTTCTCGTAGGGCTCGATGTGAATATCGCTGGCCCCCCGTCCCACCGCGTCGGAGATGAGGCTGTTGACGAGCTTGACCACGGGGGCGTCGGCGGCCGCAGCGGCCGCGGAGAGCTCGGCGTCGTCGATGGCGTCCTCGACGATCTCGAAGTCCTCCTCGATCTCGCCCATGATGGTGGCGAGCGAGTCGGCCGAGTCGTACATGCGGTCGATGCAGCGCTTGATGGCGGTCTCGGTGGCCACCACCGGGCGCACGTCGAACCCGGTGATGAACTTGATGTCGTCGATCGCGAAGATGTTGTCGGGGTTCGCCATGGCGAGGGTCAGCGTGCGACCTTCGCGCTTCAAGGGAACCACCTGGAACTTGGTGGCGACGTCGGCGGGGATCAGGTCGACGGCGTTGGGGTCGACCAGGACCGCGTCGAGGTCGACCGCGGGGACGTTGTAGACCTGGCCCATGAACTCGGCGAAGGCCATCTCCGAGATGGCGCCGGTCTTGACCAGGTTGTAGGAAAGCGTGCCGCCGCCCGTCTGCTGGGACTCGAGGGCGCGTGCGAGCTGGTCTTGGCTAACGAGCGAAGACTCGACGAGCTTCTGGGCGATGCGATCTCTCAAAGACTGGCCCTCCCGTCAACGAATCCCGAAGCGACACGGCGGCCGCGACGCCGAAAGCGTGTCGCGGCCGTCGACCGAGCACGACGTACAAGTGGTTAGAACCTGTTCAACTTGCGCGCGATTCCGCAATTACCGTGCCACCGGTTCGCGCGCGTGAGCGCGCATGGGACGCCACCGGTCGCGCTACACAAACCACGATGGGGAACGACGAGAACGCACCCGCCGCACGGACTTCAATGCCGCCGTGCGTTCGTCCCGCCCATTCGCAATTTGCCAGCGCGCGTGTGGCGCTCGGCACGCGGCAGAACGTGCCGCTTAGAGCCGCGTCGAAAGCGCTTTCAGACGCTCGATGGTCCTCGGTCCGATGCCGCGTACGCGATCGACGTCGTCCCACGAGCGGAACGGACCGCGGTCGCGGCGCGCGGCGACGATGCGGGTGGCAAGGACTGGACCAACGCCGGGCAGGAGCTCGAGCGAGTCGGCGGGTGCGGTCGAGAGGAACGCGAGCGGATCGGCTAGGAAGTCGATGCCGGCCGGGGGCGCGGGTCGCGCGGCGGGAGTGAGGGTGGAATCGGGGGTCGTTCGGACGGTGTCGACCGGCGTCTTTTCGGCCGTGCGCCCCGACCACCACGCCACCACGGTCGCACCGCCCAGCACCATAATGAGCATCGTCGCCCCCATCGTCCGCCGCATCCACCCCTCCTCCCGGGCGACGTCAAACGATCAGTCGAACATCGTCCACTCGATACCGTAAACGAGCGACCCCGGTGTCATCAAGTAGTCGCTTTGGGTGCGGTACTGCTCGTCGGTCACGTTCAGGTACTGCACGTACAGGCGCGCGTCCAAGAGGCGCCCCTCGACCTCGATGTTCCACACCTGGAAACTCGGCAAACGATTCCCGTCGTAGTCGACGCGTGAATCGGCCGACATGAAGCGCGCACCGACGAAGAGCGCGCTGGTCGCCTCGAAGAAGTCGCGGCCCAGCATGAATGCCGCGTGGGTCTGGAAGCGCGGGACGCTCGCGAACCCTTCCGTGCGATCGCCCGAGGTGTACAACACCGCGGCGTCGGCGCGAATCCGGAAGGCGGAGGCCTTCCAGTCCCCCGTCACTCGCTCTTCGACGAACCACATGGAGCTCGCGTCGGACGCGTTGCTCGCGACGTGCCACGTTTCCGTCCCGACCGCGCGCGGCCGGAACGCGATGGCGTCTTCCGCCTGGATCCACGACGCGCGCACCCGGTTGACGGCCGAACCCCCGAGCCGAAGCCCCCAGTCGCCGGCGACTTCCCAGGCGGTTTCGGGGTCGACGTCGCCGCTGCCGGCCAGCGTGCGCCCGGCGTTGGTGTGCGCGGGCAGATAGCGCTCGCCGAAGTTGGGAAGCCGGAAGGAGCGCGCGAGCGACACCCCCAGCGCCGCGCGCGATCCCTCGCGCCGCGCGCGCGCGCGCGCGCTCCACGCAAACGGCGTCTCTTCGTCACCCGCCACCGTCACCGCGGCGGAGAGTGTGCCGCGCTCGCCCACCGCGCGCGACGCATCCACGTCGACCGACGCACGCACGAGGTGGTCGTCGGCGGTCGCACCCACGTCTTGGAACGCGTCCGTGCCTTCGACGTTCGCGCGCAACGCGAGCGTGCTCGACGCGGGGCCGGAGTGCCTCCACGACGCCAGTGCCCCGACCGCCTCGTTCTTGGCCGACGAGTCGGCCGCCGTCGACTTGTATCCGCGCGCGTACAGCGTGAGCCGCGTCTCTTCGACGCCCGCGTCGACCCATACCAGGTGCCCGCTCTTGCGTCCCTCGGCGATGTTGCTCGTGAGGTCGCCCTGCGTGGTACTGGTGAAGCCGCGCACGCCCAGCTCGAAGTTCGCGGACGCGTCGGGGTCTCCGCGCAGCACGATGGTCGACTGGCGCGAGCGCGCGCTGCCGTAGTCGACGGTGTAGGGCACGTCGCCGGACGCGTCGAATGCATAGCCGTCGTCGAGCACTTCGTCGTAGGCGAGGTCGATGCCGACCTTCGATGCCTCCGAGGAAAAGCGCACGCGCCGCTGGCGCACGTCGTTGGTCCCTTTCGAAAGCTCGAGGTAGGTGTTCGGTCGCCCGCTGGGCGACGGCGACTCCGCGATGTCCACCACCCCTTCGATCCGGGGAACGCCCGCATCGCCCGCGAGCGAGAGTGAACCCAGCCCGCTGGTGGGCGTGTGCACCAAGGGCGGCGAGTCGTCCTGCGGGTCGTTGAGCACGATGCCGTTCATGCGCAGGAGCGCACGCCCGCGTCCGATGCCCCAGCGCGAGTACGACGCCTCGTTCCCGATCGGCCCCAGGCGCACCAGGAACCCGCCCGGCTCGAACTCGAGGAAGTGATCGAGCGAGAACGCGTGGCGGCGAAGATAGTGCTCGCGAGCGATGCGGTCGAAGTTTTCGAACCCCGCCCCGCGCGCGACCGCGGCGACCAGGGAGTCCGTGGCCTGCGCGCGCGCGACCGCCGGTGCCAGGGACACCGCGAGCGCGAGGAGCGCGGCGGGTGGGCGGGCGCGCGTCATCGCGGGTGCTCCCCTTCCTGCCCGGCACCCGCGCGCAATTCGCGGCGATGGCGCGCGAGCACGCGCAGCATGGGCGGCATGGCGACGGCGAAGAAGGCCGCGTTCCACGCCACCTGCATCGCACCGAAAGCGACCCCGCCCCACACGTACACCCACACCTCGACGTCGTTAGCGAAGGTGTAGAACGCGACCACGTTGACGACCAGTTGGTAAACCAGGACGAGTAACGCGCCGACCGCGGCGGCCAGGGCCGCCGCACGCACGCGCCCACGCGCGCGCGCGAGCACCGGCCCAAGCAGTCCGCCCGCGCACCCGACGAGCGCGAAGCACGCCACTTGCGCAAGCCACACCGGCGGGGCCACCGCGCCCATCACATTGAATAGAGAGTGCGCGCCCATCCCCGCCGCGCCCACCGCCGCCCCCAGCGCGGGCCCGAGCAGATACCCCGACACGAAGGCGAGTGCGGTGATCAACTCGACGTTGGGAATGCCGGCGAGCGCCTGCCCGGTCGCGAAGATCATCGCAACCAGGAGGCTCGCAAGCAGCACGAGGCGGGTGGTTCTCATCGCAGGTCCACCGCGCCCAGGGGCCGCGGTTCGCGCGATGCTATAAGCGAGTGCGCTAAGCGTCAACGAAGAACCAAGAAACGACCCCGCGCGGTCGCCCCTCCCGATTCGACCACCACGAAGTAGTGTCCGGACGCGCGCGGGGCGCTCACGCGCAGGGTGTTCGACCCGGCCGAGAGCCGCGCGGACGCCGACGATACCCGCCGGCCGGCGACGTCGTACACCGTCACCGAGGCCGCCCCGGCCGCCGGTGCTTCGACCAGGAGCTCGGCCGCGTCGCGCACCGGGTTGGGGTACGACGCCACCACGCGCAGCGCGGCGGGCGGCGACTTGGTAACCGGTTGCGTATCGAAGAGCGCCAACACGCTCGCCACGAAACCCTCGCGCGTGGTGCCCAAGCGCCCCGTGGAACCGCCCAAGAGCACCGTGCTCACGATCCGCGCCGACTCACCCGCGCGCCGCACGGTCGCGCGCACCAGCCCGCGATCGTCGCGAACGAGCACCTCGGACGACACGGGGGTCAAGCTGCCCACGCGGTGATCGGGCTCGCCCCGGTCGTAGTCGAACGCGTGCGCGCCGAACGACGGTTCCGTCTGCCAGGCGGCGACGTTCAGCGTGTCC